>JAJZSC010000007.1 GCA_021849995.1 Bacillota bacterium
GCAGAATGGATCAAGAAGAAAAAAGACAGTGATATTAAAAAAGTATTTGAAAATGAGGATAATAGATTTATCCTGATAATCGGTCCATGTTCTGCAGATAATGAAGATTCGGTCTGCGAATATATCGGAAAACTTGCCGAAGTTCAAGAGAAGGTAAAAGACTCGATCATTATGATACCAAGAATTTATACCAACAAGCCTCGAACAACAGGCGAAGGCTATAAGGGCATGGTTCATCAACCAGACCCGAGTAAAGAACCAGATTTATACGAGGGTATCATAGCTATACGAAGATTGCATATTAGAGCCTTAAGTGAATATCAAATGCCTGCAGCAGATGAAATGCTTTATCCAGAAAATTACACCTACCTTTCAGATCTGTTGGGATATATTGCAATCGGAGCCCGTTCAGTTGAAAATCAACAGCATAGACTAGCCGTGAGTGGAGTTGAAACACCTGTAGGTATGAAAAATCCTACCAGTGGTGATCTATCAGTTACGCTCAATTCTATCCGGGCAGCACAAAACGGGCATTCTTTTATCTATAGTGGTTGGGAAGTAGAAACCACAGGCAATCCGCTAACACATGCGATATTAAGAGGTGCGGTGGATTCCAATGGCAGGAATATTCCAAACTATCATTATGAAGATTTGATCTACTTTGCTCAAGAATATGAAAAACAAGAACTTTCTAATCCAGCTATTCTAGTTGATACAAACCATGCTAATTCAATGAAACGTTATTATGAGCAGCCAAGAATTGCACGGGAAATCCTGATGAGTAGAAAATACGATTCTTTCCTTAAGAAAATGATCAAAGGTTTAATGATTGAAAGCTATCTCGTAGAAGGTAGGCAAGGGATTGGTGAAAATATCTATGGCAAATCAATCACTGATGCGTGCCTAGGATGGGAAAGTACCGAAAGACTGATCTATTATATTGCTGAAAATGTGTAAAATTATCTCTTCTTTAGTGACAATGCAGGAAATTACAGGAATACCAAAGCAAGAATCCTAAGAAATAACTAACTTTGGTAGGGAAGCTATAGTTCCTAAGACGGTTTGAAGAGAGCTTCTAGCAAGCAATTAATTTCTAACAAAAAAGCGACCAAGTACATGATAGATGTATTAGGTCGCTTCTTTTATGTTTTCCACAATTTACTTCTGCATACTGCCTTTAAGAAGTTATATAATAACCATAAGAACATTTGTTCATGAACCGAACACTAGTTCAACCAGTGAAAGGGGCTTAAGATATGACCTTCGTTCACTTGCATGTACATTCCGAATATAGTTTCCTGGATGGAGCGTGCAGGCTTAAAAGTTTAGTTCAACGAGCCAAGGAGTTCGGGATGCCGGCAGTCGCCCTTACCGATCATGGAGGTCTATACGGTGCAGTTGAATTCTATGAATTGGCCCGTGAAGCTGGGATTAAACCAATCATTGGCTGTGAAGTGTACGTTGTCCCTACAAGCCGGTTTGAGAAATCTAAAGATGAAAACGTGTATTATCATTTGATTCTGCTGGCCAAAAACCATCACGGGTATGAAAACTTAGTCGAGTTGGTCAGCCGCTCACACCTAGAAGGGTTTTACTATAAGCCAAGAGTTGACAAGGAACTGCTTTCCCAATATTCGGAAGGGCTTATTGCTTTGAGTGGTTGTCTCACTGGGGAGATTCCCCAGTTATTGCATAAAGGTCGATATAAGGAAGCTTTGTATAGTGCACTTGACTACCAGAAGATCTATGGACAAGAAAATTTTTATTTGGAACTACAGAACCACGGTCTTAAAGAAGAAATTAGGTTAAACGGCCTCATAAAAGAACTAGCTGTTGAAACTAGCATTCCTCTGGTAGCAACTAATGATGTGCATTATCTTAACCGGGAGGGAGCTTTACTCCAGGAACTATTAGTTTCCATCCGGACGTTAAAACCGGTGCATCAACCGAATAACGCCAAATTACCGAACCAAGAGTTTTATCTTAAGTCTCCTGAAGAAATGAAGAAATTATTTTGGAACAATCCGGAAGCCCTTACAAATACACTCAAAATCAGTCAACAGTGTAATCTCCAATTAGACTTTGGTACTCTGAGGCTTCCTCTCTTTTCTGTTCCTGATGATCTAAATCAAGACGAATATCTTTCTCAACTTTGCCATAAAGGTATGCTTAAGCGTTATCCATCATTAACGCCAGAAATCCAAATGCGCCTGGAAAAGGAACTAAACATAATACGCAAGATGAACATGGCCTCTTACTTTTTGATAGTAGCCGATTTAGTTGCTTTTGCCCGGGAGAACGGGATCCCCATTGGACCTGGACGGGGTTCGGCGGGTGGAAGTCTCGTTGCCTACGTTTTGGGGATTACTAATATCGATCCGATTAAATACAACCTCTTTTTTGAGCGTTTTCTTAATCCTGAACGACTGGATCTGCCGGATATTGATCTTGACTTCTGCCAACGCCGACGAGAAGAAGTTCTTTCCTATTTATACAGAAAATATGGAACGGACAATTTAGCCCAGATTGGGATCTTTAGTACTTTGGGTGCGAGAGGCGCTGTACGCGATGTGGGCAAAGCGTTGAAAGTCCCGGAGCGATTAGTAGACCTAGTAGCGAGAAATCTCCCTCGTTTCTCAGGCTATGGCGGAATAGAACATGCTCTGGCGACTCTGCCGGAGTTTAAGGAGTTTCCTTTACAGGATGAGCCCTTTCGCAGCTTGATTGAGAAGGCGAGCTGTGTAGAAGGAATTGTAAGGCATACTTCAATCCATGCAGCAGGAGTTGTTATTGGTCAAGGTAAGTTAAACCGTTTAGTCCCCCTTCAATCAGCCCCGGGAGGGGAAATTGTTACCCAGTACGGCCCGGAAAGCCTGGAAGCCTTAGGTTTAGTAAAGATTGACCTGCTTGGTTTAAGAAACCTTACTATTATCGATGATACTTTGAAACTAATCGAAAAAACTAGAATGGTTCATTTAAGCCCGGAGACCATACCTTTAGATGATGTTACTACGTACCGGTTACTACAAAAGGGAGATACCTTGGGTTGTTTCCAATTAGAAAGTACCGGTATGCGAAGGTTACTTAAGAAATTAACACCTAGGAACCTAGCTGATGTCATTGCCATTCTCGCATTATACCGTCCCGGGCCTTGGGAGAGTGGGATGGTGGATAGCTTTTTGAAACGGCGTCATGGCGAGGAAGTGGTTACTTATCCTCATCCTAGCCTGGAGCCTGTGTTAAAAGATACTTATGGGATTGTACTTTTTCAGGAGCAGGTGATGCAGATTGCTCATACCGCTGCAGGATATAACATGGGGAAAGCAGATCTCTTAAGAAGAATAATTGCTAAAAAAGGAATAGACTTGGGTGAACATGAACAGAGGTTTATTAAGGGATGCTTACAAAATGGTATAGGTAGAGAAGCAGCACTCCAGATCTTTAACGCTCTAACCAAGTTTACCGGGTATAGCTTCAATAAGGCTCACAGTGTGGCTTATGCCCATATTTCATATCAATGTGCTTATCTAAAGGCCAATTACCCTGTGGAATATTATGCTTCCCTTTTGAGCAGCATGACAGGTTATTATAGCTTGTCTGTATATGTGGAAGAAGCAAGAAGAAAAGGGATCAAGCTTTTACCTCCTGATGTAAATAATAGCACAGCTTATTTTTCAGTGGATAACAGTTGCATCCGGGTTGGTTTTGCCTTGATTAAAGGGGTAGGTGGGCAATCTATTCAGGTCATCCTAAAGGAGAGGAAACGGGGCGGAACATTCCCTACATTTGATGATTTCTGTAACCGGATTGATCTAAAAGTTGTAAACCGTGCGGTTATAACTAACCTAATCAAGGTGGGTGCGTTTGATTCCTTGGGCTTAAATAGGGCTCAGTTGTTGGGTAACCTGGATAACATTCTAAAGGCTGTTCGTAAGAAGCAAAAAGTAAGAGCGAGCGGACAACTCAGTTTTTGGGATTTGGGCCTTGAAGAGAGAGAATGCGGATTCGAATACTATTTGAATTTCCCTGATTATACATTCGAAGAGAAAGCTCGGCTGGAACGGGAATTGTTAACGATTTCAATCTGGGAACATCCACTTGCGGAGTACAAAAACCTCCTTAGTAAGCTGAGAATTACGGGCTTTGACCGGCTTAGTACGCTTCCGGAGGGAAGCAGCGTCACTGTGGCTGGGATAGTAGTAAATTTCCGCCGACAACCGACAAAGAATAAAGATTACATGCTTTTCATGCTCTTAGAAGATCAATTTGCTCAGGTTGAGGTTATATTGTTTCCTAGCATATACCAAAAGTGCTTATACGAACTGAATCCTCAAGGCATAATAGTTAAGGGCAAACTTATGTTTGAAGGTGACTACCCCAAGATTATGGGTGAGAGTATTCAAGCTATTGAAACTTTAGAAAAGAAGACTGGAAAAAAGAGTTAAAAACAAAACGTGGGGGAATTTCATAAAAATTGAGGCGAATTTATAATAAACAAGAGGTGAGGTCGATGATTCTGATTGGTACGGCGGGTTACAACTATGAAGATTGGATAGGGCCGTACTATCCCGAGGGAATTGACAAAAAAGAGATGCTTTCCTTTTATGCCAAGGAGTTTCCTTTTACTGAGGTAAATTCAAGTTATTACCGGATGCCGAACCGGTTTATGTTTTATCATATGCAAGCCAAAACTCCAGCTAATTTTAAGTTTGTGATTAAAGCTCATAAGAGCCTGACCCATGAGCGAGAGGATAATGCCAAGGAGTTTGAAGAGTTTAAAGCTGCCCTTCAGCCCTTAATCGAAACAGAGAAGTTTGGTTGCGTCCTGGCGCAGTTTCCAAGCAGTTTCCGCAATAAAGACGAGAATCGTGATTATCTCAAGTTATTTCGAGATCGTATGGATAACCTTCCAATCGTAGTAGAATTTCGTCATGAAGAATGGATCAATGAAAATATATTTGAACTGTTGGAAGACGAAGGGCTAGGTTTTGTCTGTGTAGATGAACCCCAATTTAAAACTTTGGTACCTCCGCAGGCAAGGGCAACTAGCAGGATTGGCTATGTTCGTTTTCATGGGAGAAACTATCAAAAATGGTGGCAGCACAAAGAAAGCCATGAACGTTATGATTACCTTTATTCTGAAGTAGAGTTGAAAGACTGGGTTCCTAAGATTAGGAAGATTGCTGAAAAGACAGAGAAAACCTTTGTCAGTATGAATAACCACTATCGGGGACAAGCAGTTATCAATGGCAGGATGCTGCGTGAACTATTACAGGAAGAATTGGGGGATGTCCATTGACCTCAGAAGCTGTTACAATTGAAGATTTGCCCTCTCAGGCCATAGGCTGCCGACGCTGTGGATTGGGAGAAACCAGGAAATCAATTGTATTCGGCGAAGGAAACCTCCAAGCAGATATCATGCTGATCGGTGAAGCACCAGGAGAAAAGGAAGATGAAAGCGGTCAGCCTTTTGTAGGCCCTGCAGGAAGGATCTTAAACAAGGTTCTGGAGGAAGCCGGGATCAACCGGGAGGATGTTTATATCACCAGTGTTGTGAAATGCCGGCCTCCTAAAAACCGCCTTCCCAAGAAGGAAGAAGTTACGGCTTGTGTTCCGTATCTGGAACAGCAGATTAAACTCATCAATCCTAAGATTATAGTCTGCCTGGGTTCTCTGGCCGCTAAAACCATTATTGATCCTAAACTTAAAATAACCCAAGCACGTGGTCAATGGCTAGAAAAAAATGGGGTAAAAATGATCCCTACCTATCACCCGGCATCAATCTTTCACGACCAAGAAAAATTGGAGGCGATAAGAGAGGACTTTCGACGGGTAAAAGAAGCCTATCTTGCGTGGGCTTCTTCCCTTGACTGAGGATGATTCTCCCAACTACTAATTTATATAGATTTTTATATAGATATAGAAAGCCGTTGGGGGGGCGCAGCGAAACTAAAGTTTCGATACGCCCCCTTTTTTGTGTGATGACAAAATGTCCCTGTTATATTGTCACTAGTGAATTTTTGTCACCATAAAGCTTAGAATTATAGACCTATTATGTAATACAAAAAGAGTTGTTTTCTAGAAAATAATTTTGTCATTAAGGTTTTTTACACAGAAAATTACATCTTTTTGAGAATTATATATTAATACTAAAACTTGGCATAGTATTTGCTTTATATATTAGTGAAAGTTAACACAAAGAAATAATAGGGGGTGTACTAATAAAAAATTAACCTTCAAAATTTTTATTATTTCCTACAAAACAAACAAAAATCAGAAAGGAGTGTACATGTGAAAAAACTAACTAAGAAAATTCCAGCTCTTATGCTTGCCGCAGCTTTCGCAGTCACCTCTACAGCGGCACCTGTGCTAGCCGCAAATGATGGGGTCTTGATGAAAGCACCAGCTAAAGATGCAGCTTTCGTCTTCGAAATGCCCGGGTTTCAAAATGTGCAAGCAAACAATCTCTTAGGGAAGCCAGTAATGATGAACGAGGGACTTGTAATCAGGCAGAGCCGCATAGAAAACGGCAAGATCATTATTCCTAAATCAGGTTTTTATTACACTACCAGAACAGGTACTGCGAGAATGTTAACTGGTCACAAAATCTTCATTCTTGGCAAAGAGTACACAATTGTTGATACCAAAACAAAATTAGATGTAATTACTGATGTTACCATTAAAAAGGGTGGTTCCTATCCTCTGGGTGATGGCAGCAAACACCTTGAATTATCAAGCATAGGTACAGACGGGAACGGTTTTCCTGCTGCTGAAGCTACCTTCCAGATCTTAAAACCATCAGGTAACTATTATGGTGCTTCGTTTGAATCATCCCCCAATTCTAAGCTGATTGATATTACTAAAGGTGCTCTAGCAAATGGCACTGGCAGAAAAACGGGAACTTATTTCCCTGGTAAAGATGGTCAAAACTTCCATATCGAATACTATGGCTCCCCCGTAGGGATTAGCGGTCAGTCTTATTTAATCGCTGACAAAGTAACTCCTGAAGATGCCCACGTTAAAGAGTTTGCAACCGGTGCAATTGTTGAAACTCTCTTATCTGAAAAACCTGCTGTGGAGATGCTTTTGGGTAAGGGTGAGTCGAAACCTGTTGGTGATTATACCGTAACCGTTACTGATTTCACTAATAATTCAGCAACCGTTGAACTAAAAGATAAAGAAGGTAAGGTTACCAAAAAGGTATTAGGTCCTTTGACAGAAGATTCCTTTAAATATTTGCCAGCTGATGAAATTACGAGAGACAAACTGGTTGTAAGACCTGAGAATAACAAAATTCAGGTTCAGTTGGATGCTTTCCGGAATCCTTTCCGTGATGGCAAAGTTGCTCTGGTTGGTTACACTGATTTGATCTCCTTGCCTAACCCAGGAAAATGGGTGAGCGATCCTCGGTTTATTGCTCGCCCCGACACCTGAAGCACCTGTTCTTTGCTTATCGAGTTGATGCTTGAAAATAATGAAGAGATCGTACTCGATAGCACCAACAACGTGTTTGTTGGGCCAGATAAATATTTCAAAATTGTTATTGATGATTTTGACGGTAAGACAGTAAAAGCTTGGCACGTTGAGGATTCTAAAGGTAATAAAACCATGAACCTGGCAGACAGGGCTCAAGGTAAGCACATTGATGTCATGATCAATGGCAAGTGCCGTACTGTATCTCATTTTGCTGACAGATATCAAAACGACATATTCAAATATCAACAAGATACAATTGCTAAACTATCTACTCAGGGAAGTGCAAAAACTTCAGCACCTACTCCTGCAACTGAAGCTGCAAAACCTGCTGCTAGCAACGGTGTTCCTGTGGCAGTACCAGTAGTGATAGCTATTATTGCGATTGGAATTATAGCTTTCCAGGCCAGCAAGAACAATAAAAACAAAAGTGTTTAAATAATCTTTCCCTCCAATTTAATATAGTGGAAATCGTTCTTGTCTTAAGAACGATTTCCACGACTTTAATATGATCTTACAAGGAGGAATAAAAAGCATGAAAAAGATTTTTACAAAAGGGTTCGTAATAATACTTACACTTAGTTTAGCTTTGATTATGATTGGTTGCAGTAAGGATACCAGCGCTCCCAAAGAACCAGCGAAAAGCAATCAAACTGAAAAGGCCCCTGCAGATTCACAAAAAGCTGATTCCCAGAAAGCTCCTGTTCAGGATAACATGAGTAAAACATCACCAGATACCACAAAACAACCCACAACTGACAATAAAGATACTTCCAAAACAGCTACACCTGCTAGTGGGACTGAATCAAAAGCCCCAGGAACAACAACTAATAAAACTCCCGGGAAAGGTCCGGTTGTAGAAGAGGAAAGCTGTGATTGCTAATTCGGATGAAGTAATATCTTATACCCAAAAGCGTTTAACAATCTATAAGTTTTTGGCTTATGTTATCAATACTCTTCCTGACCAAGAATTTACGAAAGAAATCGCTTCACTTAAGTTTGACTGGGTATCAGAAACTGATTATCAAGATGCATTAGATTCAGGGGCTTTCTGGTTACGCCAATTCATAAATGAAAACAGTCAACGCGATATAGAAAATTTAAGTACAACTTTAGCGGTGGAGTGGACACTTTTATTTAGGGGAATAAAGCCTGGCTATGGTCCGCCCCCCGCTCGAGCTTCTGCTTATCGGCTTTATGATGTTTCTTTTCTAACAGAATTTTATCATAAGATGGGGCTTGAGTTAGCTAGAAGCCGGTTTGATCCAGACTATTTAGGCTGTCAGTTAGCCTTCCTATATGAATTAGTTCAAAAAGAACTTGATCACTGGAAGAATAACAACTACCAGATTGTTGAGGATTTGTTAGTAAAGGAAAAATATTTTATTTCGACCCATTTGAATTGGGTATCAGATTTTCTTAATGATGCTGAGAAATTCATGTCAACATCTTTTTATAAAGGAGTACTGCTTCTTTTGGAGGAGTTTATAGCAGAAGATGTTCAATGGCTCGAATATGTATTAACTCTAATTCCTAATCCCTTATCAGACATAGCACAACATTCATAAAAATGCCCGGCTCTGCTATAGAATACTGCCTTACTACGCATGGATAGTCGCACTCAAGATAAGTCCAGGGGGGAAAAGAATGAATTTAAACCGAAGGCAATTTATAGGACTATCGACAGCAGTTAGTGCTCTTGCCTTTGCAGGTGTATCCGGAACTAAACTATTTGAAGCGTATGCAGGTACAGAACAAGATGATGCCTGGATTCCTACTCATTGTAAAGCCTGTGCCGCAGATAACAGGTGTCACCTGCTTGTCCATCGGGTAAACGGAGTTGCTGTTAAAATAGAAGGTAATTCTGATTCACCAACAAATCAAGGGCGCAATTGTGCTAAATCTGCTGCAGCACTTTTAACTCTTTATAACCCTTATCGAGTAAAATTTCCAGTCAAGCGAACTAATCCTCAAAAAGGGAGAGGGATTGATCCTAAGTGGGTTGAAATCACCTGGGACGAGGCTTTAAATACTATAGCAGCTAAACTAAAGAAGGTTCGTGGAGAAGATCCAAGAAAATTTGTTTTTATGACTGGTCATGCTGCTAGCCTTAATATTGATACTGATCGAGAATTTGCTGAGGTCTTTGGAACCCCAAATGTCATTGTAGGAGCTACTTCTATGGCCTGTGGCGGCTCAGCCAGTCCCATCAACAAGATTGTCAACGGCGGTGGTCAAGCCCGGGCAGATATGCTTTATTGCAAGTATTTCCTTAACCTAGGGGCAAATTCTCAGCAAGGGGGTAAAGGAAACAGTGAAGAAGCTGACGCCTTCGTTAATGCACGTTCTCGCGGTCTAAAAGTTGTAAATGTCACTCCAATCCTAAGTCCATCACTTGCAAAAACAGATGAATGGGTTCCAATTATTCCAGGAACAACTGGCTATTTCCTGTTGGCAATGATTAATGTCATAGTTAACGAATTAAAGGTTTATGACAAAGAATTTTTAATAAAACGCACTAATGCAGTTTATTTAGTTGGGGAAGATGGGTTATATCTTCGTACAAATGATAAACTAAAGGATCATGTCCGCGGATTAGAGCTTGGTAATCCATTAGTTTGGGATCGTTCCGATAATAGAGCTAAAGCATTTGATGACCCATCTCTTAATGAAGCTTCTTTAGAAGGTGCTTTTGAAATAGATGGAAAAAAATATAGAACTACCTTCGAGGTGTTAAAAGAACATGTGAAAGAATACACCCCTGAGAAAGGAAAGGAAATCACAGGAATCTCTCCGGAGACTGTTCGTCGGCTGGCAAAAGAATGGGTGGAAGAGGCCCTTATAGGGAAAACCATCACTATTGACGGTGTAATATATCCTTACCGGCCTGTTGCTATAATTGCCGAACAGGGGGCTAAATGTCATGTTGATAATTATATGGTTGTACATGCTGCGAAGATACTAGCAGAACTTGTTGGCGCTACAGACGTTCCTGGTTCAGCTAAGGCAGCAGGTTCTCCAACTATAAGTATAAATCCTGTAGACGGAGTTAATATTTCAGAAGAATTTATCTACAAACCCCTTAAGAAAAATCCCGAGAGAATTAGTCTTCAGGATCACTCCCCTATACCAGGTTCTTCCTCAGGCCTTGCCTGGCTCACCATGCAAGATCCTAAGGCGTATGGTTTTGATTATACTCCTGAAGTATTAGGTATCTGGGGTGGCAACCCTCAAGCTCTTTTGGGTGACTTTGAGCAAATAAATAAAATATTCAAGGACTTTCCCTTTACCTTTGCAATTTCATATGAATTTGACGAACCTACAGAATTTGCCGACATAGTCCTGCCGGAAAGCAGTTGGCTCGAACGATATGGTCTCACATCCTTTGTACCGAAAACCTCCTTTACTGAAGTTTTTAAAACAAAAGGAAATTATGGTTGGGCTCTTCAGCAGCCTGTTCTGCCGAAGCCTTTATACAACACTAAAGAAGGAAATCAGATTATTCTGGAGTTAAGCGAAAAGCTTGGAATTCTAAACGGCAAGAATGGGTTGCTCGCAAGATTGAATGAAAGTGTTGGGGTAAGAGAGCCGTTTTTACTTGACCTTGAAAAGAAATATACTTGGGAAGAAATTATTGATCTTCTTTGCAAGTCTAAGACAGGGGGAGAAAAAGATCTTGACTGGTTTAAGAAAAATGGTTTAGTGACCTATGATGCTTTTACAATTCAAAAGTATTATGGATATACGAAGTATCCTAAGGCTAGGATCCCATTGTACTTAGAAGAATTTGCATCTCATCGAGTGCAGTTAAAAAAGGAATTAGAAGAAAAAGGAATTATCCGTAAACCTAATAATGAATTTGTTTTAAAACAGTTTACCCCTTTGCCTTTCTGGGAACCGCATCCAGAACACAAAGCTGCTAAGGAATATGATCTTTACTGTATTAACTATAAAAATATGCAACATCACTTTGCTTGTAATGTAGGTAATGCTTGGTTGATGGAAATGACGAGTGAGCAGGATCCCTATGCTCTTAATGTAATGATTAATAGAGTTACGGCATCCAAACGTGGTTTAAAAGACGGGGACAGAATCGAGATAACCTCGTTTATAGGTGGAAAAGTTCAAGGCAAGGTGAAAACAACTAACCTTATCCATACTGATGTCCTTGGTATTGCAGGAGCTTATGGCCCACATTCAGCGAACATGAATCCGGAGGTTAAGATAGGTACGGCTTTTGCTGATCTGCTGAAACTTTCGGAGGACTTGATCAATCCCCTTAAAATCAGTCTCGATAGAGATCTGAAGGTCAAAATCCGTAAGATTTAGGGATAGAGGAGGTAGAGAATTATGGCACGCTACGGAATGATAATCGACCTTCGGCGCTGTGTGGGATGTTATGCCTGTGTAATGGCTTGCAAAGCAGAAAACTTGACCCCCAAAGGTGTTTCCTGGAATCGCCTTATAGTAGAAGAAAAAGGAGAGTACCCAAAGGCTAGAATGACTTTTACACCTGTTCTTTGTAATCATTGCGAAAACCCACCTTGTAGGGATGTATGCCCTACAGGAGCTACCTATAAGCGTTCGGACGGAATTGTAGCCGTTAATCAGTCAAAGTGCATAGGATGTAAATACTGCATGGTTGCTTGTCCATATCAGGCTCGCAGCATTCACGAAAAATCAGAAGGGTATTTTTCTAAGTATGGACTTACTCCTTTAGAACAACATGGCTATAAAAAACACAAAAAGGGTGCACCATCAAAGTGCGTCTTCTGTTATGAGCGGGTAGAGCAAAGTAAAGAGCCTGCATGTGTCGCAGCATGTCCTACCAGAGCCCGGATCTTCGGTGATGTAACTAATCCGAACAGTGAAATCTCTCACCTATTAGAAAAGAATAAAACTTTCAGGTTCATAGAAGAATTAGGTACTAAACCTGCTGTATCATACATTCTGGATCAAGCACCAAAAACAGAGAGGGGGTAGAAATTAATGACAGTTCAAAATATTTGGCACGGACTAGTTATTTGGTATTTATTCCTGGCGGGAACTGGAGCAGGGGTATACTTGCTTGCTGTCGGGAATAAAATGTTCCGCAAACAAGATGCTTTAGTAAAAATGGGTTATATATGGGGTCCAATTCTTGTCGCTCTTGGGACAATTTTACTTTTGCTAGATCTAGGCCGTCCATTTTGGGCTTTTTTAGCAGTTCTACGACCTCATGCTTCTATGATTTCTGTTGGGACACTTATTCTTACATTTTTTATGCTTAATGGGTTTTTCCAAATCTATTCACTGCTCTTTAAAAAGAAGGAACCTCCACATGCACTGGATATAATAGGTTTTATCCTCGCAATTGGTACTGCTACATATACTGGTCTTT
The DNA here is from genome assembly GCA_021849995.1 of Bacillota bacterium. GTDB lineage: Bacteria > Bacillota > Desulfitobacteriia > Desulfitobacteriales > Desulfitobacteriaceae > JAJZSC01. The sequence continues at coordinate 12,854 of JAJZSC010000007.1, forward strand.
TATTAGGAGTAGTAGAAGCCATTCCATTTTGGAACAAGCCTATCTTGCTTCCAATCTTATTTTTAGTATCAGCCCTTTCATCCGGAATAGGTTTTTTACTGCTTGTTTCGATACTTAACAAAAACTCTAAAGAAGAAACAAAATCAAATCTCCACCGTATGATGAAGTTTGATATTTGGCTGATACTTATCGAGCTGGCTTTGCTTATCCTGCTCCTATGGCTTTCGGCCAGAGGCAATCCGGCGGCAGCAGCCAGTGTTCAGATTCTCACTAGTGGATTTTTTGCTCTGCCATTCTGGGGGTTACTAATTGTTACTGGCTTACTCCTACCTTTAGTCCTAGAAACTTTAGTTCGAAGCCATAAGCAGAGCATTCTTGCACTTTGCAGCATAGCATTGCTAATCGGTGGAGTAACTTTAAGATATTCTATAGTTGTAGCAGGCGTCTGGCTTCCAATGAGTAAATAATAGAATTAATGTTTCGGCCAATCGCTGTTGAAGTGATTGGCTTAATTTAGTTATTGTCAAATTTCGCCTTGATTGTTTTAATTTTCACATGATAAACTAAGCTAAAGGGATAAATAGTAACATAAATATTAATTAGGAATCTAATAAAAAAGAGGGTAGTAATATATGAGACGGGCAATACTTGCCGTGGCTATGTGTGTTTTACTCTTGGCAGCGTTTTATACCTTCGGTGTTCCGATAGATAATTCTCGCCTCGTAAAGATCGGTATATTATCCCTAAACGATGTCCGTCTGGAAAAATTAAACGGCCTGAAAGATCATTTAAAAATGTTTGACTACGAAGAAGGAAAAAGTATTACTTACATGGTTTTGAATGCAAATAGTGACATTTCAAAATTACCTTCTTTGGCTGAACAGTTAGTAATAAATACACCAGATGTTTTAGTTGCTGCGGGAGCAGGGGAAGCACGTGCTTTGGTCCAGGCCACATCAGGCTTAGAAAATCCACCGGCTATCATTTTTATGGGTACAGTATCTCCTAAAAAACTTGGCCTGATTGAGAATGAAGCTCATCCGACTGCAAATGTCACCGGGCTTGATAACTATCATCTCGATCTAAATCCCAAAAGACTTGAAATTATTCACCGTATGCTGCCGCATGTAAAAACGGTAGCACTTTTGGGTGACCAAAGAATGTCTTCTTTTGAGACTGCCCATGAAACTCTAGCTAATGTTGCCAGGGAACTAAATATTAAAGTAAACACCTATACAGTATCAAATTCTGAAGAAATATCTCAAGTTTTTAAAGAATTAATTTTAGTCAAAACAGATGCTATCATGCTCCTTTCCGGTTTCTTTTTAGAGACTAGTACAGAAGAAATTGTAGAATTAGCAACTGATAAAGGCATACCTGTTTTTGGAGTTTATCCTAGCGATGCAGAAAAAGGATGTTTGGCTTCTTATGGAACTTCTTATTATAGTCAAGGAGCACAATCAGCAGAGATGGTTCACAAAGTCTTGATGGGATATTCCCCTAAGAATATTCCGGTTGAAACTCCTGACAAACTTACTTTTGTTGTAAATTTACAGACTGCCAAAAGATTAGACATTCATCTAACACCAAATATATTATGTTTGGCAGACCAGGTAATACAACCAAAATAGCACTTAATAAAAGAAAATTATAAAGGGAGGAGTAAAATGGAGAAAGGAATAGCTCCTTGGTGGTTGCGCATCAAATTCAGAGTTCTTGTCTTTGGAATATTCATGTCCATTTTACCTCTTCTTCTAATCGGTTATGCTACTTTTAATACAGTAAGTCATAATTTGAAAGAAAATATCCAAAAACAAAATTTAGAGAGAGCAAATGTAATTGCAGACCAAGTGGAAACTTCTATCCGCAACATTGCTGAAGATTTGCATCATTTGACTTCTGCGAACGATGCAAGCCTAATTGGAAATATTACATCCGAGCGTGAAAGAATACTGAATATCCTACTGCAGCAGGAACCGTATCTGGAAGAAATTAAAGTTGCTAATCAGAATTTTGACGTTTTAGGACAGGTTTCCAGACGAGAAGTGCTTTTACAAAGCCCTGCTGAAAATAAGCTTAATAGTGTCATGATCGATAAAGATAAACCTTATACAGTTAGTTTTGTTTCCTTTTCTAAAGATAGGCGCCCGGAGTTTTATGTAACTGTAAGCATACATAATCCACAAACAAGGGAACAAATAGGTTATTTACAGGCTAAAGCTGACCTTAAAGGCTTAATAAATAAATTCACAAATACACGAATTGGGAACGCAGGATATGTTTACTTTATCGATGAAAGTGGAAACTTGATTGCACATACTGATTTTAGCCGGGTTCTCAGGCAAGAGGATTTAACTGAAAATCCAGCAGTACGCAGTTTTTTAACCAATCAAACTGAACCTAACGAATACAAGAATTCGGATGGCAATGACGTTATTGGACTTTATGCACGTGTAGGTACACCTAACTGGGCAGTGTTCATAGAACAGCCGGTCATTGAAGCATACGAACCAATTTATTCTTTTACCCGTAAGTTATTTGGAATATTACTGTTAACTATGTTAGGGGTAACACTGTTAAGCATTGTATTCGGTTTGAAACTAGTACACCCAATAGAAGAATTGGAAAGTCAGGTAAGGAAAATAACCGTTACGGGTGATCTTCTATCACATATAATGCAGATCTCTAAAGATGAAATTGGACGTCTTGCTCATTCATTTAAACAACTGATGACTATGTTAGATGAAAAAAATCAAAACATTAAAGCGGAAAAAGAACTTTTAAGAACAGTTGTTGATGGAATCGGAGCCGGTATGGTTCTTTTAAACTCCCAAAGAAAAATTATTTGGTGGAATCCAACCTTTGCTGAATGGTTCGGAGACAGGAATTATACTAATTCCTCGTGTGAAGAAGTCTATAATGGGGAAGAAAACTTAGATTGCTTATGTATGGAAAATGGACGTGTAGTTTCGTTTGATTTAAATGGAGAAAAAAAACATTTGCGTAATATGTATTATCATATACCTCCTGAAAACAGTGAACATGCTGAATACCTGGTTCTTCTCGAAGATGTAACCCAAAGTGTTGAAATGGAAGCTAGAGTTATTGAAACAGATAAAATGGCTGCAATAGGACTTTTGGCCTCAGGTATAGCTCACGAGATAAATAATCCGTTGGCTATAGTATCTGCTCATAATGAAGATCTATTAGATAGTTTGAATGGAGAACCAGAGAAAGTTAGCATTGATGAAATAAAAGAAGTGTTAGAGATTATTTCTCAGCAAATAGTGCGTTGTAAGCATATCACTGATGGTTTACTCCACTTTGCTCGAAAAAGAAACAATGAGTACAGCTTATTAGACATCAGTTTAGTTAGTTCAAAAACCATTGATCTTATAGAATACAGGGCGCAACAAAGAAACATAAGTATTACTAGACGCTTACAATCAGAGCTTTTTGTTATGGGAAATGAAAATGAATTGCAACAAGTTATTTTAAATCTAATGTCCAATGCAATAGATGCAACTGATGATTACGAAACCGTTGAAGTCGAAACTTGGGGAGATCATGAGGAGATATATTTACAAATTAAAGATAATGGCAAAGGTATAAGCCAAAGTAATATCAAAAAAGTATTTAATCCATTTTTCACTACTAAACCACCTGGTCAAGGAACTGGACTAGGCTTATTTGTAAGTTACGGAATAATCCAAAGAATGAACGGTAGATTAAATTTGGATAGCACAGAAGGTAAAGGGACAACTGTAATAATTGATTTGCCTTCTTATAAGGTAGGGTAATAAAGATGACATATCATTATAGAATTCTAATAGTCGATGACGAGAAAGCTTTGCGGTCAGTAATTATTAAGCGTTTGAAACGAAAAGAATATGATGTTTTTGAAGCAGGAACTATCAATGAAGGTCTTGCTCTTTGTAAAGAAAATTCTTTTGACGCAATTTTTTTGGATTTAAAGTTGCCTGATGGTAACGGGTTAGAACTTTTAAAACAAGTTAAGCAAATCCAATCAGATGTTCAAATTATCATGCTTACTGGTCACGGAACTATCGAATCAGCTATCGAAGCCATGAAACTTGGTGCATACGATTACTTATCTAAACCATGCAATTTATCTGAATTAGAGATAACCCTCCAGAAGGCTCTAGAACAAAGAAAATTGTTAACAGAAAACACAGGCCTTAGACAAGTTCTTAACCGTCAAAACCCTGAGCTTAAGATAATCGGGAATAGCCCTGCTTTAATTACTCTATTGGAAATGACTAAAAAAGTATCCCTAAGTGATGCACCCATTCTAATTCAAGGTGAAAGTGGCACAGGAAAAGAACTTATTGCAAGAGCAATTCATCTTTGGAGTCCAAGAATGAACCAAGCATATATACCACTAAACTGTGGAGCACTACCAGAAGCTTTGATTGAAAGTGAGCTTTTTGGACATGAAAAGGGTGCTTTCACTGGAGCTACATCCCAAAAGATTGGACTTGTGGAAATGGCAGATCGCGGAACACTGTTTTTAGATGAAATCGGAGAAATGCCCTTGGCACTCCAGGTGAAGCTACTAAGGTTTTTGGAAACCGGTGAATTCAGAAGAGTAGGGGATAGCCGTCTCCACCGAGTGAATGTGCGTATAGTTACAGCAACAAACCGCAATTTACAAGATGAAGTAACTAAGGAACGATTCCGTCAAGATTTGTTTTACCGCTTAAATGCAGTAACCTTGGAAGTTCCACCCCTCAGAGAAAGAAAAGAAGATATAAATCCACTTGCTGAATATTTTCTCGCTATGTATAAACAAAAGGATAAGTCTGAATTTGATTTTGTATTATCATCTGAGGCAAAGGAACAATTGTTTAAATATGATTTTCCCGGTAATGTGCGCGAGTTGGCCCATCTAATAAAGCGAGGGCAGATTTTGGCCACAGGAGAAAGCATAGAACCGAAGAATATCTGGCCGGAAAAGTATGGCCATAAAACTGGCCATGAAGACGTTAAGCCTAGAAATTCAAATGACCCTAGATTTTACTCCTTTCCTGAATGGCTTGAATTAAAAAATTACAATCACTATCCCACACTTGAGGAGATTGAAAGAGCATATATACTTTTTACTCTTGAGAAGGTAGGTGGAAATAGGGCGCAAGCCGCAAAACTTCTGAGAATGAGTGTACGTAATCTTTACAGAAAACTTGACATTTATGAAGGTGAAGAATAATTGCTCTAAAAGCATCATCTTTTTTCCTCCTGAATTTCAATTATTATCTTCTTGTATTTTGTTGTTTAGGTTGGTCTAGAGCACCTATAAAGGGAGTGTTAAAGGATGAAAGAGGAGAGGGTTATTGGAGGAATTTTAGGTGTGGTATCAGGTGATGCTTTAGGATTGCCTATTCAGTTTCTTTCTCGAGAGAAAGTAAAGCTTAAGCCTGTCACTGGAATGCAAAGCGAGATC
>JAJZSC010000426.1:0-2526 GCA_021849995.1 Bacillota bacterium
GGGTGTTGTTTAATTTTTTTCATTTCCAACTCTGATAGCTTCCCTGGTTTATTTAATATTTCATCTGGTATTCCTAGCTTCCCTATGTCATGGAATAAAGCTGCCAGTTCAATGACTTTCTGCTCAGCTTCTGCAAGACCCAGAGAAACACTGATGATATTGGAAATTGTAGCTACTCTTTGAGAGTGACCAGCGGTATAAGTATCTTTTGCATCAATAGCATATGTAAGGGTTTTAACGGTGTTTTTATATGTGGTATTTAACATATCGGAATAGTTCTGCAACTGGTTCCTTTGCGCCGTTAAAATTGTATTATGAGAAATAAGATCACGAGAGACATTGAATGCTAGCCTTAACCAAACTATGTAGAGAATACATAACCCAATTCCCATGAAAGCCGAAATTACTAGTGCGACGTCCTTTAAGTGTTGTTCTACTATACTGTAAGGTATTAAGACTTCATAGGTTCCAATTCTGGTGTTATCTATGGATATAGGGGTAAAAATTTGAAGGGTCTTTGGGTTGGGCAGTTTAATATTGTTGTTACTTTGATCTAGTTTAATAACCCTAGCTTCTATTTCTTGCAAATTAGCAAAGTTATTTATATCTTCTGTATCTATGGTGGCTGAGATATTACTTGAAAAAATAACCTCGTTTTTTTGATTCCAAATTCTAATACCCATAATACCCGTGTCAGTCATTATTTCTGTTAAAGCATTGTTAAGTACATTTACCCTGTTATCTGGAAGTGGCATCTGGAAATCTTCTGATCTTAACTGGGGCTTTAGAATACTATTCAAGGTGAGCAATGTTAAATCCTTAGCGGATTGGATCTTGTCAGTTTTTAAATGATTTAAAGTAGCAAGCGTTATCACTACTCCGGTAATAATAAAAGCAATCAAACTAAGTATTAGAAATTTTTTATACCTAAATTTCTCAAACAACATAACGCCACCTTTCGAATCATAAAACTAGTTCAACTGAATTTAATATTAAAATATTCACTATACCTAAGTATACATTCAAATTTTGACTATGCAATGGCCCGAATGAATAACACCAAACAAATAGCTAAGGCGAACTTTATTGCAAAATGCTATATTCTGGATGCACTTAGGATTAGAAAAACAGGTCCCACATCACGGCTAAAAGTGATGTGGGACCTAAACTTTTAAATCAAATTTACTAAAATCGGAAATAAAGTTATGCTCAGTAAGCTTAAAATAAGTTATTTAATGCTGATGGTTTGACACTGGTGAATTATTGAAGAGGTCCGGTTGGAAGGCGAGGAGGTAGATTGCCAATCCTAGCAAAAAGACTCCCAAGACAGGACGGGCAGTACGGGTTAGGAAGTTCGTTCTAAATAATCTTTGAACTCCTGGCAAAAATGCAAGGGTTAAAAGGAGGCTGTGACCAAGTCCAAACAGACCTAAAGCGAGAACTGACAGTAGTAAATTTCCGCTAGCTAACGCAAAACTGCTTATTGCGAGAATTACAGGGGTTGTACAGGGAGATGGAGCGAGAGCAAACAAGGCTCCCAGAGCCCAGGGATTCAGTCCTTCCTTGGTATACAAGCGTCCGATTAACGAATTCTTGCCACTTACATAAAACCCGGAAATCTGAATTGGCAGTCTAACCCTTAACAGGATAAGCCCTGTTAGCAGATACAATAATCCTAAGGCGATATTCCAAAATAATGTGGGTAAAGTTAAAACTCTCCCTAATCCGGCGGCCAGAAATCCTATAATCATCAGAGTGACAACAAATGCAATTGTAAAAAGAAAGGGCCGTTTGTAGTTGGCCTCCCTGTTTCCCCCTAAAACAAGAGGAAGAATGACTAACATGCAAGGATTAAGTGATAGAATCAAGCCGCTTACGAAGAGTGAGATTAATACGATAGCAGGTGAATTGTGAACAAGCAACGGCCCAAGTGCCTCAGTAAATACACCTAAATCAAGTGCCGTAATAATACGTTCCATTTACCCATCTCCTTTGAACATTATTACCAAATAACTATGTCCATCGGAAATGAATTAGACATCCTAACAATAAACTTCTTATCATTTTAAAGAACAATAAATGGTGAGGAGTTTTTTCTTTTAATAGGCTTTTGCCAAGTATTAATTCCTTTACAGTTTTATAATTTGACAAATAGACCATTAAATTTGTGATAGTTGTTACAAAAACGTTAAACTTTCTTCCCAGCTTTTTCAAAACCTGATAGTAAGATAAAGGTGTTGAATGGAGGTGTCTTCGGCTTTCTATATAAGGGTTAAGAAACTTTAGTTCTATCTATCAATTAAGTACGGAGGTAATAGGTATGCAAATTAGCCGGCGTGATTTTATGAAATGGGTCGCAGCATCTGCAGCTGCACTAGGATTAAGTTCCTGGGACTTGATCAAGGTTGAGCAAGTATTAGCTTCCAGCACCAGCCCACCGGTAATTTGGCTCCAGGGAGCGATGTGTACAGGTTGTTCTGTTTCTTTACTAAACGCTACCAAGCCTACAACTATTGATGATGTGTT
>JAJZSC010000426.1:2536-3403 GCA_021849995.1 Bacillota bacterium
TATTAAACTATGTTAGTGTGAAGTACCATCCCAATCTTTCGACTGGAGCCGGAGATTTAGCTGTTAGCTCAATTATTGACACTTCCACCAATTATAAGGGAGAATTCATTCTTTGCATTGAGGGTGGTATCCCTACAACCATAGAAGGGAATTATTGTGTCATCGCAGATAAAGACGGCAAGAACTGGACAATGCTCGATGCTGTTAAGGAGTTGGGGCCGAAGGCCAAATATGTCATCGGAGTCGGTACATGTGCAGCTTATGGCGGGGTAGTCAAACCTTCAACTTATACCGGAGTTAAGACTGTGAAGGAAGTATTAAATGGGAAGACCAGTAATCCAGTAATAAATCTCCCTGCTTGCCCGGCGCATCCTGATGCTATGGTTGGAACAATAGTCACTTTATTGACCAAGGGACTTCCCAAACTAGATAGCTCTGGCCGCCCGACAGAATATTATCCCACTACTGTCCATAACAATTGTCCTCGCCGTATGACCAACATGGCCAGTCAATATGGTGAATTTGGGTGCTATAGAGAGCTTGGCTGCAAAGGACCTGAGACAACCTTCAGTTGTCCGCTTCTCAAATGGAATAACGGTGTGAATTGGTGTATTGATCAAGGTGATATGCAATGTATAAGTTGTGCCTCACCTAATTTCCCAGCGGGACCTTTTTACTATGGTGGAATGGGTTCAGGTGGAATGGGCTCAGGCAGTATAGGTTCTGGTGGTACTACGACAGGCGGCATGGGCTCAGGTGGTACTACAACAGGTACTACAACAGGTAGAATGAGGTAACCCTTACTTGCGCGAGTGGAATCTTAAGTGGAAATAAAAAAATATACAGGAAGGAATAAGGAACTATGGC
>JAJZSC010000427.1 GCA_021849995.1 Bacillota bacterium
AGGGACGGCGAATTTGGAGGGCATCCCGCAGCTTGCATCTAGCAGTTTCGTCCTTAGTTTGGTCTGCGAGCGTACGTCCGAGCGTCTGTAACGTAACTCTGCTTGCAAAGACTAAGTATACGACCCCAATATTACTTGACCCAAGCATATGCTTTTTTCAGGGTATACAATTAGTGAAAACGAAAAGATCACAGCATGATTTCTGTGATCTTCTTATTGTTATTCCAAAATTTTTATTTAGGCCTGTTGTGATTTCTCTGGCGCTTGCCCTTTTGCATCTGTTCCAGGAGGCCTAATCCCTAGAATTGGTGCTGAATGATCTTTACCCAAGAAGAAGTTTGACCAGGAGGATGTTTGGTACAAATCCCAATTGGCTGGAGGAATGTGATAGGAGTCTAATTGTCCTTCTTCCGCGAATTTCTTCAGACGGGCGTAAGCTCTCACATAAATGCATTTCTTTTCATTTGGATACACTTCGCACCAACCCTCAAAACTTCCGCCACAGGCTCCATTTCGCTGGTTCTTAGGACATTGGGACATTGGGCACAAATAAGCTAGATCTAATAGAGCGCAATCACCACAGTCCTTGCAATCATTGGTAATTACTTTGATAAAATGTTCTAAGGAATGAGATTTGGAGTCTTTTCTGCTATTATATATCTTTTGCATGGTGGGGAAGAGTGCTTTGCCCGGAGTGAAGGCTAAGGAATGCATAACCCTCATGCCTTTATAGGAGAGGCCAGCAGGCGCATCCAAAGGAAGGCCGGTACGGTTAACTGGAGTTTCAGCATTAAGACCGCTGTTTTTGTCTTTTTCAAAGTAATAAAATCCATTTGGTATTGGGTAGTCGAACTCTGGAATTAGGTCTTGCCAATTAGTACAAAGTTCTTCTCCTTTTTCCATAATGTACTCGACCTGCTCATACTTAATATTGTGGCCTCCTATATGCACTCCATCATAACCCATACCTTTAAGAATTGCGTACATTTTAGCAGCTCTCAATAAACGGGCCCCGACACCCTTGTCGGCAGCGCTTCTCTCGTTCTCCAATTCAGCTAAGAGCTTATTAGTAACTACACAACCAGGTAATTTGTTCTCATTCATAATCTTTGCAGCTGGATAAGGGAGAATATAAATATTGCCTATTATCGGGACATTGAGATTATTTAATTTCATAAATAGAAGTACTTCATGGAATTTACGGACATCATACCCTAATTGGGTAACTATAAACTGAGCGCCACTGGCTACTTTTTTCTTTAATTTAAAATATTGTATCATCTGTTCAGCTTCAGTGGCTTTAAAGGGGGAAACAGCGGCACCTGAGAAGAAATTGCTCTGCTGATGATAGGTTGGCCCCTTTGGTCCTGGGATCATAAGTCCAGTGTTCATCTCAGATATAAGCTCTAATATGTGGGTAGGGTCCAAGTCAAAAACAGGTTTGGGCCTTCCTTTGAAACCTGATACGGTATAGTCTCCGGTCATTACTAAAAGGTTTCTTACATTTGCCCTGTCCAAAGCATAAAGTTGACTCTCGATCTGGTTACGGTTTTTGTCTTTGCAAGTAAAATGGACCAGAGGTTCAATTCCAAGGTTTAGAATTTCGGCCCCAAGGTAATCAGCCAGAATAGCTGGGTTTCCCCCGGGATTGTCGGTAATGGTAAGAGCATGAATTTTGCCCCCTTTTGCGGCTTGTTCTGCGGCTAAAACTGCGTTTTCTTGTGCTTTTTCTCGTGCTCCTCTTCCAGGTACTAGTTCCCACGTGACCGACAGAGTATTTTTGTCTAGTAAAGAATCTCTGAAACGGTTTTCCATACCCTTTTCCCCTTCCGATTTGTTTGGTTAGAGCGATTAGCACAACCATTTTATATACTCGGTCATATCTAATTGTATCTCAATTGGGACTATTCTTACAATACTAATTTCACTCTTTTTACAATATTTAGACAGGCACTGTCAAGTTTAGTACTATCTTTTGAATAAATTGGAAATTAGCTTGCAGAACAGTCACAAGGGGCTGCTAAACAAATAGCAGAATTGATAAAGCAAATTCAAAAGGATACAGCAGAGGCTGCAAGTGCTATGGATAACGGCACCAAAGAAGTAGGAGCAGGAACAGAAGTAGTAAATACAGCCGGTGATCTATTGAAGGAAATTGTTGCCTATGTTGAGGAGGTTTCCAGTCAGGAAAGGAAATTTACGCAGAAATACAACACATGGCGGATTATTTAAGCCCCGATAGCTTAAAGAGATAAAGAACAGCTAAAATAATTGGTTGATGCAGGAGATAGATTGGAAGAGAGTGCTTGCTTACAAAGGTAAGGGTATTAGAGCCTTGCCTTTTCTTTATGCCATTTAGAAAGCTAAAATTCGAGGTGGCATAAGTGGAACTAGGGCCTTTGCCTAAGTCATAAAGGCTTGGCGCCGGCCAAGTCTTCTTTATTATTCTTTTACCTTTTGAATAAAAAACTTTATAAGCTATTATCCCTAGGGTTGTAACTCCAAGGTAAGGAAAAAGGGGATAATAATCTATGGTCGAGAATTCCGGGTAGGTAAGTCCAAAGGGAATAAGCAACCAAGTATTCGTAACCGACTGATGAAAATATAAGCCTAATACGATTGAAATAATTGATATTATCAACAGATAAACTACAGGCAACTTTTTTAGCACAGGGAATAATAACATTGAGACCGCTAGAAAATGGAGAATACCGAAACGAACATACTCCGCTCTTAGGGAAAAATAAGTGACAACAGTAACTATTAGTGCATAGCAGAATACTTTAAGCCCACGCCTTACCGTATCTTTGCTAAAGCCACTACTGATACCGGAAACGAACATAAACATTAATGCTGAGGACTTGCCGACCCAATACCAAAACGGGTCTTCATAACTTACATTCAAATTGGTTAGCCAGTCTAAATCATAAACGATGTGAAATGTAACCATCAGTAAGATTGCAAGTGCCCGTAGAAAGTCAATTTCCCATACCCGTTCAGACGACATTAATTACCATCCTTAAATCATGCAAATATTTAAGGTAAATCGAATTACCCTATAACACTAGTCTAGCGGGTTTTAACAATTTATTCTACTTATATTGTCCGAAGAATCTTGTAAAGATGAAACTTTTTTAAGTTCTTCATTCCATTTTTCCAATAAATCAAACCGGCGTTGAGGATGGTATCCAAGCAATTTGTGCTTGCCAAGGGATCTTTCTGGGGATTGGCCCTGAGCAAGCGTTATACCCATCACACAGTCACCGATTATCGTTTGGGCAATTAACCGGGCATGTGTCCTATGTTTTCGTGGGGAACGCAAATCTTCATGACGAATTGAGGTACATACCTTAATCGTTAATCCAGCGCGTTTACCCCAGACTAATGAGAGGG
>JAJZSC010000428.1 GCA_021849995.1 Bacillota bacterium
GTGGTTAACATGCCTGCCTGTCACGCAGGAGATCGTCGGTTCAAGTCCGATCGGGGTCGCCATCATACTTGGAGGGGTGTCCGAGTGGTTTAAGGAGCTGGTCTTGAAAACCAGTGACTCCGCAAGGGGCCGTGGGTTCGAATCCCACCCCCTCCGCCATCATTTAATATTTTTGCCTCAGTAGCTCAGTCGATTAGAGTCCTTTTAAATTCATCAAATGTTAAAGCTTACAAAACCTTGAAGTCCTCGAGTGTAGGATATGAGGTTTTTTTATTTTTATATACGTGCTTAATCAACAGGTGTATTGACATCAGTACGAACTTATCTGACATTCTACCGGAATTGAATCAATACATTCAAATATTAGATTGTTAAAAGAAATGATTAAGAATTATGACCATGGAATATTAAGAATGAAAAACATTTACAGATAAATAATGCTTGTATGCGTGTAAGAGTAGAACTAAAATATTAAAAGACGATATCAGGAACAATATTTGAATAGACTTTAGCTTGAAGCCAAGGTTTGAGCTTATTATATTAGTTGTAGTAGAGAGGGTGGGATGATGAATCTCGAAACAAAAGATTGGCATTGGCAAGAATTTTTTGAATCTGTACATAATGGTGTTATTGTAATTAACAGAAACAAAGAGGTCATTGTTTTTAACAAAGCTGCATCGATAGTCCTTAATATTCCTCAAACCCAAGCAATTGGTGCGCAGATAGAGCAGGTGATATCTAATACAAAATTGCTCCAGGTTATGGAGAATGGGACGGAAGAACATAATCAACGCATGAAAATTAATGGCATTTCAATTATTACTAATCGAAGTCCGATTCGGCGAGGAAAAGAGATCATTGGAGCGGTTGCAATCTTTCAAAATATTTCTGAATTCGAGGTACTATCTCATCAATTGGATACTTTTAAAAAAATCAATAAAAGCTTAGATGCTGTGATCGAGTCTTTAGATGACGGAATTGTTGTAGCTGATGCTCAATGCATCATTGTTCGTGCTAATGATGCTTATCAACATATGACGGGAATTATCGCAAAGGAATTTGTAGGAAAACACGTACGTGATCTGTTAAAGCAAGGTTACATGAATAAATCGGTTACAGAAATGGTTTTGGAGCGGCGATCAAAAGTAAACGTAATGGATATAAGAAATGGTAAGGATCTTTTGATGAGTGCTAGCCCAGTCTTTGATGAGAGTGGGAACATTTCTTATGTAGTAACCGCTGTTCGAGATGTTTCTCAATTAAACGAATTAAAAGGGAAATTAGCTGAAAGCGAACAAATAAGGGATAAGTACTTCCATGAACTAGAGCATTTACGTTCACAACAATCTTTTCAGAAAATCATTACTAAAGATCCAGAGATGCAAAAGAAGTTGGAAATGTCTTATCATGTCGCCAACGTGGACTCGAACGTTTTGATTCTTGGGGAAACTGGCGTGGGTAAGGAACTTATTGCTCAATTAATCCATCGTGCTAGTAAACGAGCTAAGCAACCCTTTATAAAAATTAATTGTGGTGCAATTCCGCCAAATTTGCTCGAATCAGAGTTTTTTGGGTATGAATCGGGTGCCTTTACTGGGGCACTAAAGGAGGGAAAACCAGGCCTATTTGAGCTAGCTCAAGGTGGAACGATATTTCTTGATGAAGTCGGGGAACTTTCTCTTGATTTACAGGTCAAGGTTCTACGTGCAATTCAGGACAAAGAAATAACCAGAATAGGTGGCAAGAAACCTATTTTGCTGGACATAAGAATTGTTGCGGCTACCAATAGAGATTTGGAAGTAATGGTTCAAGAAAAAGAGTTTCGTGAGGATTTATATTATCGACTAAGTGTTGTCCCAATTCTTATTCCACCATTAAGAGATCGTAAAGAAGATATCCTTGCCCTTGTCGCGGAGTTCTTAGGAAAATTTAATCGTAAATATGGATATCAAAAATGGATGCACCCTGATGTAATGGATGTTTTTCTAGAACATAATTGGCCAGGAAATATACGGGAATTGGAAAACACTATTGAACGTCTAGTTGTTACCCATCGTGAAGATTGTATAGGGATTAATGCTTTAGCGGAGACTTCCCTCCGATCATTAAAGCCATCGACCGGGGATATTACCTCTTTAGAAGCTTGCTTAGAAAGTGAGGAACGCCGACTGATTGCTGAGGCATACCGAACAACGGGAAGTACACGAAAGGCAGCGAAAATTCTTAAGATAAGTCAATCCAGTATGGTTAACAAAATGAAGAAGTATAAAATTGAGGCGAAAAGCTTTAAATAGTGATGAACTAATTTTGAGTGATCAAGTATTGAATCATAGCGAACAAGAAATTGATCGTATCTAAATCCTTAAAAAATGAGATAACAATTGATTTTCCGGTTACTAACTATATAGCGAGTGATTACTTTTATGATCAGAGTATTCTGCAAGAGCTGAATACTCTGACTTTTCTTATTGGCATACTATTTGCAATGATGTAGATTAGTTAGAAAACAACACGAATGAAAGGAGAAGAAGGGTTAAAACAGAGAAATTAGACGATATGTATATGGAGCGAATAATATTGAACTCAGGCGAAATAGTTAGAAATGGGCAAGAACGGAGAATCTATAGGAATTGAATAGAATGGAGGGCATTAATAGATGGCACAACCAGCAGAAAATATTTACGGCAAAAATTTCAGTATACCTCAAAGGTTGGAACGACTGCCACTTACCTCTTATCAAAAAAAGATCTTTTATATCATTGCAACTGCATGGTTCTTTGATTCAATGGACCTAGGAATGCTAACTTTTGTATTAGGATCTATCAAGGCCGATTTTCAATTGACGACGGTTCAGGCAGGGTTGCTCTCAAGCACAAGTTTTCTAGGTATGTTTCTAGGCGCAGCTATTGCAGGAATGCTCGCTGACCGTTTTGGACGTAAGATCGTTTTCCAGTCTAGTATGATATTGTGGGGTTCTGCCAGCTTCCTATGTGCATTTTCTTCAAGTGTTGAAATGTTAGCCATTGGCAGAATTCTATTAGGATTTGGAATGGGTATTGAGTTTCCGATCGGACAATCTCTAGTATCTGAATTTATCCCCGCTAAGAATCGCGGACGTTATATTGCGTTACTGGAAGGCTTTTGGCCCATTGGTTTCATCGCTGCCGGACTGTTAGCTTATATCATCTTGCCGATTGGTGGTTGGCGAATGGTATTTCTTTGTGAAGGTATTCCAGCTATCTTTGTACTTATTATCAGACGTATTGTGCCAGAATCCCCTCGCTGGTTAGACGCTAGCGGTCAACACGAAGAGGCTAATAAAGTAATGTTGGTCTTTGAAGAAGAGGTAAGAAAAAGCTATGGACGAGAACTGCCACCCGTTCAAAAT
>JAJZSC010000429.1 GCA_021849995.1 Bacillota bacterium
GCTTATAAGACTACTTGCTGATTGAACAGCGACAGAACCTTTGGCACCAGAAAGCGGTACGGCTAGCCATGCACCCAGCGCCACTAACTCTGCTACAACTAAACCAAGGTGAATTTTGTTCAGCTTAGCTTCGTCCATAGCCTTACCCTTCTCCATAAAGTGTGCGAGAAGAAGAGTAGCTGACATTCCTGTAGACAATGCTGATACAACAAACAGAACTGGCGTTAGATAGTTGTTCCAGAACGGAATCGCCTTAACAACAGCTATAAGCATTCCTGTATAGGCACCGGTTCCTAAAGCCAACACTGCTCCAGCATTTACAAGAGCAGAAGGGGCCTTAGCATTTTTCCAAGCAAAATATGCTGCTACTAGTCCAACCAGAATAAAGGCTGCAAGAATATACACACCCCAGGTCATTACAGATCGAGGATTCAAAATGAGTCCAATTAGCAGCCAGGGCTTTCTAAGACCCTGACCAAGGTCAAAAACAAGTAACACGGTACCTGCTGCTACAACTGGAGCAGCAATAAAGTAACCAGCTTTATTTAAGGCAGGAGATTTTCCTAACCAGCCCTTTTGAGCAGCATAAGAAGTCAAATATGCTCCTGCTCCCAATCCGCCTAAGAAAAGATATACAATAATCAGCCATTTCCAATGTAATTCCATTAGTCTTCCCCTCCTATGCTTTTGGAATTATTACCCATGAAGGGTTAGTGATTGAAGGTGAAGGTAATCCCTTAACTTGAGCTACCGCACCAGAAGTCTTGGACAGGTCGGACATATCTCCGTATTTCAAAGCTTTAGTAGGACAGGCAGCTACACAAGCTGGGCTTTGGCCATTATCCTGTTTTTCGTAGCAGAAATGACATTTGGTTATACGACCAGTGTGTTCGCTGTACTGTGGTGCGTGATAAGGACATGCGTAGAGACAATATTTACAGCCAACACATTTCTTAGGATCATGAACCACGATTCCATCTTTATCACGTTTAGAGTAGGCACCCACAGGGCAGACCTTGATACAAGCGCAATCTCCACAATGGTTACAGCTAATGGATAAGAAGACCTTGGAGTTATCAACATCTTTACTTAAGACTTTTCTCCATTGTGCTCCTTCTTCCCAATTATTTGCTGCTTTACATGAGTACTCACAAGCACGACAACCTATGCATACTGTTTGATCATACATGAAACCAATTTGTTTTTTCTCAGCTCCGGTACCGGCTTTAAGGATTTTGCCAGGCGGTAACCCAATGGCCAGCGAAGCTGTTGTCAAGGCTCCTAATTTGAGAACATTTCTACGACTAAGTTTCAGCTTAGACATTAGAATCACAACTCCTTCCTCTACTTCTCGGACAACCCATTTTAATTAGAAATACTAATAACTTACCAATACTTTCACAAGTATAATTGCGATAATATATTGATTAATCAAGCAATTAAAAGGATTAAAAGTAATTAGTATTCTCATTCACTTAATAAGTTGCCCTTATAAAATTTTTAAATTAGGATATTCTTACGTCAAGGTTATATCTTACGTCTAGATATTAACATATTGGAAATGCCATTTAAATACTTTTCAATAAAAAAACGAGATGTAATTTATAGCAAAAAACCGTCAATTGTTTGACTTTTATAGGGCTGTAACAAAAAATTATTTTATAAGCTGTCGTATTAAATTTTCTCAGGTAGAATCAGTTTGCAATTATAAAACTTAGAAAATAATACATAATTTTACATTGCTTAGCAGGAATTTGTATTTCAGTCTAGAAATAGAAGAATGTTATAACAGCTATAGGCTAACCTTATAGACATATATTACCAGACTAGACTTGCCTATGGCTTGAATAACTGTATCGGTATTTTCCGGTATTCTATCAGTATGTAATCTATTAACTCTACTCTCAGCAACTGGACAAAGAAGGGGTTCGGGAAATACAAGCTTCTGATCCAGGAGGCGAAAGAACTTACAAGCTCAATCTTAATTTCAAATGTGTCCATCTAGTTAGGGAGGGAAAGAGAATGAAAAACAAAAAGAATCTATTACTTATGTTTGCTCTCTTCGTAATGGCAGCCTTAGTAGTAGTCGGTTGTAGCAGCACGACCCCTACTGCAACCAAAGACCCGGCAACTGCTCCAGCTCCTGCCAAAGCTGAATCAGTAAAGGCGGTCAGCCTGACTGATCAGGTTAAAAATTCTGGTCATGCCAAAATATTCCCCACCATGGTCGGAAAAGGTCCTGATGTAAAGAAAGACGATACTGAACACTATGGTGATGGGTGTATCCGCTGCCACTCCGCTGTTAAAATGCTCGATGACAAAGATGCTAAACTCGATGACTTCTTCACCGGAGGTAAATACGCTGGTAAAACAGAGGGTATCTCCTGCCGGGTATGTCATACCTTTGAAGGAAAAGAACTGATGAGTTTGAGAAACAAAGGCTGGGAGTCTTGTGGTAGTTGCCACGTTAACTCCAGTGGAGACCCCAAACCAGGAACGGAAGTTCACCATCCACAATTCCAAATGATCAAAGGTGTAGCAATTGGGGATTTCCCTGCTAAACCATCATTCTTTACACTAAGGGATTTAGAATCAGCATCTTGGGAGAACCCAAAGCCTGCTACCCCTATAATGACTACCAATATTAGCACTCCAAGTATGATTGCCTTCCCTAGTTGCTGCTTTCCTCTTGTCACTCAGGATTTCCACCTTTCACTCTAAATGTAAATATTATCCTATTTAAAACTATACCATAGTATAATTCCGCTTCCAATAAAATCCTAACACCTTTACTCGACATAAACTTCCAATGTACAACTGGATCTTAACCTAAATCTAAAGTATGTAATTGGGATACACATTTTACTCATAAAGTAAACAAAGTCTATCCCTTACGAGCGGAGAGAGGCGAGTATGGTTCAAATTAAATAAGCCGACTACCAATGGCAATCAGCTATTTCATTACATACTATGACTAATTATGTGGGGTACGTATCAGCTACCAATATCTTCAAAGACCGATCTCAAATCTATTGTGAGATGAGGAAAAATACTCAATGTAATTTGATCCTCTTCCGAATAAACATCTGGTCTTCCATAACTACCATTGGGCTGAAGTACAAAGACACTTACGATTTTCACTTCCGGTTCTACAATCCAGTACTCTCTCACTCCGGCTTTTTCATATTTATTAAACTTATATAGTCTGTCCATCTTGCTTGAAGACGGGGATGTGATTTCTATTATCATAGACGGAGTTCCAAAATAACCCGTTCCTATTAGCCCCTCTTTATTACATACAATCGTAAGGTCAGGCTGTACTACGAATGTAGTTTCCTCATCCTTTTCATTCGTTTCAGGAAGCCTCAAGTCAAAAGGA
>JAJZSC010000430.1 GCA_021849995.1 Bacillota bacterium
AGGACGAGAGATGGGTAGGCCGGTCCAATATGGCGGTCAAGCCGTTATAGAAGGGGTAATGATGCGTGGACCTCGTGAGAGTGCTATTGCGGTCAGGTTACCAAATGGCGAGATTGAGGTTACGCGTTTGGAGATTAATGCATGGGCGAGAAAACCTATTTTTAAATTACCATTGCTTCGAGGGTTTGTAGCACTAGTGGATTCTCTGATTGTAGGAACGCGGGCCTTGACCTTTTCAGCTAGCCGTTCAATGGAAGGGGAAGAGGTCGGAGAAGAGAGTAGTGAAACAGAACTTGGATTTTGGGAATTAGCGTTGACCATAGGGTTAGCTTTTGGCCTGGGACTTCTGCTTTTTGTCGGATTGCCTACAGGAATGGCCCATTTGCTCCGAGGAAAGATTTCTGGGGTCGTGTGGCAGAATCTTTTGGAGGGGGCAATACGGCTCGTTGTGTTTTTCCTTTACATCCTGGTGATTTCTCGGCTTAAAGATATCCAGCGGGTATTTCAATATCATGGGGCAGAACATAAAGCAATTTTCACCTATGAAGCAGGGGAAGAGCTGACGGTAGAGAATGCGCGCCGGTTTTCCAGGTTGCATCCGCGCTGTGGGACAAGTTTCCTTTTAATTGTGGTTGTTGTAAGCATCTTGGTATTCGCATTTGTGGGACTGCACCCCTTATGGTGGCGCTTACTTTCTCGCATGCTTCTTATGCCTTTAGTTGCGGGGATAGCTTATGAGATCCTGAAATTCTCTTCACGGCATTTAGAATCACCGTGGTTTCGCTGGCTGATTGTTCCAGGTTTATTATTACAGAAATTAACCACAAGAGAGCCAGACGATGCGCAGCTTGAGGTCGCGCTGGCTGCATTGAAAGGCGTTTTGAATTCAGGTCAGGAACTAACGTGATTTTGGGGTGTGAAAGCTAGATAGATTTCATTATGTGTATTTTTTCGGCGAATAGGTTCTCGGGTTCTTATATATGTTTACCGAATATAAAGGGTGAAGGTGAAAAGATGGGCGAAAAAGCCAAGTCGGAAAAAGTGAAGATTACGCATCAAGTAAAACGAATCAGGGGCTCTTTCGAGAAACAAATACAATGCATTCAGTGCCGGAGCCGGGCGGTAAGAATTATCGGCAAGAATCAGTATTTCTGCGCAGACTGTTGTACTGAGTTTATAGTCTGCGGAAACAAGGTAACAGTGTATACGATTAGTACGGATGGGCGGCCTGTTGAAAATAAGCTAGTGGAGAGAGAGAACTCAAGTGATTAAAGTTTTAATTTGAATCATTTTATTGCATGCACTAGGTGGTACTATTTCATGGGTGGAAGAGGGGAATTTAGAGTGAAAAAAGTCGTGCCATTGGAACAATTTCCACCAGTACCCCCGTGAGTAGACTCGTCCGGGGTGTTTCGGCCACTTTGCACTTCCATCATCTTGGGGGAGTAGTTCATCGTCCATAACCTCCGGTAAAAGAATAGCAAAGGGGGATGTGCTGTGAAATCTGTAGTAAGAAAATTGTTTATCAACTTTGAAAAAGAAGAAAAATGGCTGAATGATATGACTGCAAAGGGGTTAAATTTTGTTGATTACTCTTTTGCAAGGTATTTATTTAAAGAAGGGACGGCTGGAGGACAATAAGGAAAAAGAACACGAACAAGAATAAAGTAAAATTGTTGATCCTTATGTATATAGATCATGAATGAAGATTCTAGCTTTGTGGACTTAAAATCTGCTGGGATAGCACATAAAGGTATTTTAACAAAAATGTTAATAATACGTTAACTTTATGTAATCCTCATAAGGTAGAATCTATTTATGGATCAAAAACGGAGGGACTACAATGAAGAAGAAGGCATTATTGATATTTATTGTTATTGCTCTATTTCTTACAGTTCTTTTTCTATCAAGAGCATTTACAGCACCCAGTCTTTGGCAGCAAGCCCC
Organism: Bacillota bacterium; assembly: GCA_021849995.1. GTDB lineage: Bacteria > Bacillota > Desulfitobacteriia > Desulfitobacteriales > Desulfitobacteriaceae > JAJZSC01. The sequence goes on from JAJZSC010000430.1 coordinate 1,948, forward strand.
TATTGCTAGCCCGTACCAAGCTCAGCTTAAACCCGATGTAAGGCAACCAACTAACCCTGATGTGAGTGGATCGTGGTACAGTCAGATGAATCCCAAGAATCAGCCTAAATATTATTGGTATAATAGTCCTCGCAATAGTGGCTGGAATAATGCCTATAAAAATTGGTGGTGCTGGTAAATCGCGATAATAAAATGGAGTGATAAAATGCATTTTTCCATCCAAGCAAAGAATGATGCATCAACTGTAGAAGCTTAGTGATCAACATACCGGATATTTAACAAAAATGTTAAGAATCTGTGACGTTGGCGTAAAGTAATAACTTTATACTTAGCTTAGCAATGTAGAGAGGGGGAAACGAAATGAAAAAATTATCGAAAATAGCCCGAGTTCTTTTAGTAAGTGTTGCTTTACTTACGGTAGGGGCACCTATTGCCTCTGCAGCACCAGGCTATCCGCAAGGATACTGGATGGCACAACCGGCAGACCCAAGTCAACCTGGGCAGCAGGCTCCAGGTTATGGTTATGGTTATGGTTACGGCTGTTGCGGTTATTACGGAGGAATGTGGTAAAAGCGGTTTTGTCAAATTAAGAAAAACACGGGGAGGACCAATTGAGGCTTCCCCGTGTTTTTCTATCTGAGTGGTTTTATTACCACGAGCCGTTTCTATCCCACTCCGAGTGCTCACCTGAATTCTGGCGCCAATTGGACTGGGTTTAATTATTATAATAGTCGTGCTCTTCCTCATCTGGATTTTCATGATCCCGATCTTCGTTATAGGAAGGAGTTGTAGGTTGTTGCGGTGAGGAACTTTCCGGCATCTTGTTGTCAGGGGAAACTTGGCCGGAAGTCGGTTTGCTCCAATCAGGGGATGTTCCTTGCGGAGGTTGATTTACAGGAGGACTGCTGGAAGCCGTAGGTGCACTCCAGTTGCCGGAGCTGCTGCCGGATGACCAGTTTTGGCTCTCGGAACGGTCCATATAACTATGGTTCTCTGTAGTGTTTGATTCCATATTTGAAGGATGTTCATATTCTGGGCCATTTTGAACAGTCGGCTCTTGCTTGGCATCTGTGGAGTAATCTATCCAATTTTGTGCTCTTACTTCAAAACTCTCTTCAGGAAAAAGGGTAGCTACACTAACATTCGCATCCACCAGAGCTTTTTGGGCATCATTACGGAGGGTATCAGGTTGAACAGCTATACCTTTCTCTTCGCATCGATCATATATTAAATAACTGTTAACTGTCATTCCCTGTTGCTTGGCTTCCTGTTGGATTTTCCGGTTCGTTTGACCCACAACCACACTTCCGGACAGGTTCCTGCGAGTCATTTCAGCACGGATGGAGCTTCTAAGTTTTTCTGTATCAATAATTTGGGTTCCCCACTTATTGATCGGTACCACGCTGGC
>JAJZSC010000008.1 GCA_021849995.1 Bacillota bacterium
AGCCTCAATAACTTCCAATCCTTTATTCATCATTGTTGCTGAGTCTATAGTAATCTTTGCACCCATTGCCCAATTTGGATGCTTTAGGGCAAGCTCAGGAGTAACACCTGCCAACCGTTCTCTTGTCCAACCCAAAAACGGACCACCTGATGCAGTTAGAATTATTTTCTCCACATTAACTGTGTCTTCTTGCATACATTGAAAAATTGCTGAATGTTCACTATCAACCGGGAGAATAGGACAGTTCATAATTCTGGCAGTTTTCATGACAAGCTCTCCAGCAGCTATCAGAGTTTCTTTATTCGCTAAAGCTATGATTTTTCCTGATTTGATAGCCTCAAGGGTTGGTTCCAATCCTATCCTTCCACTAACCGCAGTTACCACTAGGTGAACTTCGTCGGCAGTAGCAGCATTGATTATACCTTCCATTCCAACCTCTACCCGTACAGGGAGATCACGAACACGATCTTTCAACTCTTTGGCTGCCTCTTCGTTCATCATAACCGCTAGTTCAGGATTATATAAACGTATTTGCTGTTCCATTAGGGATACACTGTTGGCAGCTACAAGGGCATAGATACTCAGCTTTTCTCCCGAATTATGAACGACCTCCAATGTTTGCCTCCCAATGGACCCTGTGGAACCCAAAATCGTTATTTTCTTCATACAACCTCTTCCAATTTATATTTTGTACTTAATTTAAGCTTATATTTTACAATTTGCTCAATATCAGCTTTTATTTCCAAAATCTAAGACCAGATTTTCGGACCGCTTCATATACAATCAGGGTAGCCGGCCCTAAGATTAGACCGAGACCTCCTAATAACTGCAGGCCAACATACATTGATATCAAAGTTGGCAAAGGATGCAAGCCAATACTTTGAGACATAATTTTAGGCTCTAAAAGTTGTCTGATAACTACCGTAACAACCCAAAGGATAAGTAATTTTATCCCAGACCAAAAGGAGCCGATTAAAAATAAAAAGATAATCCAGGGAACAAACAACATTCCCGTTCCAACAATCGGTATAATATCAAGTATTCCTGAAATCACACCCAAAGTTACTGCATACCTGTTTCCTAATAGAAGCAACCCAAAAATTATCGTAAAAGTTGTTACAGATACCAAAATTACTTCTGCACGCAAAAATCCTACTATCGCTGTACCTAAATCCTCTCCAATTACGTGTGCACTTGACCTCCAGTGCGTTGGAAATAACCCTTCAATAAATCTCTTAACACTAGGATAACTTGAACTCATAAATAGGGTTGCAATGATAGAAACCACTAGCACAATAAAGATTCCAGGTAATGAGGCCAAAAAAGATAAGAGTATGACACTACCCGCTTTGGCCCAGTGTTGAAAACTATTTAAAATGCTTTCTGTGGAAGAAAAAATTGCAGTTTGGATTTGCGGATTTAAATTAACAAATTTTTCAAGTGTATTGACCTGACGAGTTAAGAAATCAACTATGTTATTGTAATTAGGTAAAGTCACTGCCAATTCCGACAGTTCATTATACAGTCTGGCCATTATTATAAATATAAAAATACCTGCTACGGTCATAGCTAGAAGCAGGGTAAAAAAAGCCGCATAAGTTCTGCCTAGTCTTAAGGATTTCATAAAATAAACCACTACAGGTTCCAGTAAAAAGGCAAAAACAATGGCAAATATAAAAGGTAAAAATGCTACAACAATTTGCCCTAAAACTTGACCGAAAATTGGTATAAACTCAACAAAAAAATAGGTAAAAGCCTTGAGTATGAACAAAACACTTAGAATTATCACTAAGCGATTCAGGTTATTCCACAGGCCGGATTCCTCATTTCTGGTCATTTACCAAGTTCACCTCACGATTCCCAAAACAACTCCATAATACACTAAAGGAATAGCAAATATCAGGCTATCAAAACGATCAAGAAATCCCCCATGCCCGGGGATAAGATGACCAGAATCCTTCACTTGGGCAGACCGCTTCAAAGCAGACTCAAATAAGTCTCCGATTTGAGCACTTACTCCTACAATTGTACCCAACAATAAAAAAACTACCCAGGAAGAGCCCCCAATCCATTTTGCTAAGATCAAGCTTACTACCGAAGCAAAAAGCAATCCTCCTATTGCTCCTTCCACCGTCTTCTTGGGGCTGACTGCTGGAGCTAAATGCCTTTTTCCAAAAGCCCTCCCAATAAGATATGCTCCTGTATCGGTAGACCATACCAAAAATAAGGTAAAAAAAGTCCACTCTAATCCCTGTGGGATTGTACGCAACAGATATAAATGAGAAAGCAATGCTACAGTATAAACGACTGAAAGAAAATTATATAAAGCTTCAGGGAATTGAATTTTTGGATAGTTTAAAGCAAGTGCGCCCATCGTAATCAATAACCAGAAAATCCAAATAGGGAACAGCCATTCTGTATAACCCAAAAAAATAGTTAAAAGCCAAACTATGGCAACTGGATAAACTAGCCTGTTCCAAGGGGCAATTCCCATCTTAGCCCCTATTTGCAGGTACTCGTTTAAGGCAACGATTGAAATTACTGAAACTAAAAATGCAGTAAATGCCCCACCTAAATATACCAAACCTAGTACCAGTGGTGCTCCTATTAAGGCACTGATTGTTCTGATTAACATGGGTTCACCTCTTATCGGTTTTGAGTCCACCGAAACGCCTGTCACGTTTTTGATAAATCTTTAGGGCATCAAGTAAATCCTGTTTATTAAAATCTGGCCATAATTTATCAGTAACTACTATTTCAGTATAGGCTAATTGCCACAGTAAAAAATTACTTAATCTCATTTCTCCCGAAGTACGTATAAGCAAATCAGGGTCAGGAAGCCCTGACGTATATAAAAATCCGGATATGCATTCCTCATCAATCTCAGTTATCCTTAATTTACCAGATTTCACTTGTCCACTAACTTTTTTGATGGCTTCAATAAGTTCTCCGCGCCCTCCATAATTTAGAGCGAGGTTAAGAATCAGGCCTTTATTATTTTCAGTTTGTTTAAAAGCCTTGAATAATTCGTTTTGAGCTTCATCAGGGAGTTGATCAATTGCCCCCAAGGCTCGAACTACAACATTGTTTTGATGGAGCTCATTAAGTTCGCGACGCAGGTACTCGGTAAGCAAGTTCATCAGAAAACCGATTTCTTCCTTTGGTCTTTTCCAATTTTCCGTAGAAAAGGCGTAAACACTTAAAACCTGTATGTCAAGCTTAGAGCAGGTTTTAACAATCTCTCTTAGAGCTTCCACCCCGGCCCGGTGGCCCATTGTGCGCGGAAGCCCCCGTTTTTGAGCCCATCGACCATTGCCATCCATTATTATGGCAATATGACGAGGAAGCTTTTGATAATCGATCCCAGAATCAATAACTTCCTTATTTTTGCGCCTCCACGGATTAAACCACATTGAATCCACATCCCTTAGATTTTTGACACTACCATGATTACGCTACGCTCTAAGTGTCAAAGACCCCCATAAAGGGGGTCAGTTCTATTTCTTTAAAAATTTATCATGAGCTAGAACTAACTCAAGCTTATTGTTTTTCTGTCTCACCCGAACAATCCGTAACTCTCCCTGGAATTCGACTTTGTCCGAAGGAGGATATGTTATTTCAAATACATAAGAAACCCCTTCTGCATCCAGGGTATTTCTTACTTGAGACCAGAGTGAACCGAGAAGTGATTCGTACATCATACCTCTGTTATTTCTTTTTCCTTTACATCCATGACATGGTCAATTTCTTTAATTATCTTATCCGTTAATTTTTGAACCTCATCCTGTCCCCGTTTTACCTCGTCTTCTGAAGCCAGATGATCTTTTTCCAGCTTCTTGAGTTGATCATTTGTATCGCGCCTTATATTCCTAATTGCAACTCTTGCTTCCTCTGCTTTTTTCTTAACTGTCTTAACAAGCTCATTACGGCGTTCAGAAGTCAGTTGAGGAATAATAAGACGAATAACTGTGCCATCACTGGAAGGATTTAGACCTAAATCCGATTTTAAAATTGCCTTTTCCAAAGTAGGAAGAATGGATTTATCCCAAGGTTGAACGACAAGCATTCTTGGTTCCGGAACAGAGATGTTCGCTAACTGATTAATCGGTGTTGGTGAACCATAGTAGTCTACCATAACCTTATCTAGAATACTCGGATTGGCCCTACCCGCCCGGATTGTGCCATACTCCCTGCGTAATGCTTCAACTCCTTTATGCATCCGATCATCAGCATCTTTTAGAACTTCACTTATCATTGATTCTCCCTCCCTACATAAGTTCCAATTTGTTCACCCATAATCGCCCGGTAGATATTGCCATTTTGGTTCAGGTCAAATACTATTAACGGAATATTATTATCCATACACAAAGATGTTGCTGTAGAATCCATTACTCCCAAACCTTTACTTAATACATCCAAATAGGATAGCTGCTCAAACTTTTGAGCATTTGGATTCTTTAGAGGATCTGAGTCATATACACCATCAACCCTTTTAGCCATTAAGATAACCTCTGCTTCAATCTCAGCTGCTCTAAGGGCAGCAGTCGTATCTGTGGAAAAATAGGGGTTGCCGGTTCCGGCAGCAAAAATAACAATCCGTCCCTTTTCCAGATGACGAATTGCCCTCCGGCGAATATAGGGTTCTGCTACCTGTCTCATTTCAATTGCTGAAAGCACCCGGGTATTTGTACCTACCTTTTCCAAGGCATCTTGAAGTGCCAGAGCATTCATAACTGTGGCCAACATACCCATATAATCTGCTGTAGCCCGATCCATCCCTTGGGAACTACCGGAAATTCCACGCCATATGTTTCCGCCACCCACTACAAGAGCGACCTCGACCCCTAAACTACGAATCTCAGCTACTTGTTCAGCAACAGACACTAGCATATCATGAGCGATTCCGAAGCCTTGGCTTCCCGCAAGCGCTTCACCACTTAATTTAAGAATTACCCTGCGGTAACGTGGTGTTTCCATGGATGAACCCCCATTATAAATATTTCTACACTCATACAAGGAAATCCTTTGTTATTTAAAAGTAAACTTGGCTAACGCCAATCTTTAATAAGACGACTGTGAAGTTGCCCTTATTAACATGAAAGGAAAACTTTCTGTATTCCTAAAAAGAGAACACCTAAAGTGTTCTCTTAGGCAAACGACGCCTTTTAACGGTTAATCTCTTTCATTACTTCAGCCGCAAAATCATCTTGGCGTTTTTCAATACCTTCTCCCATTTCATACCGTGTGAAACGGCGAATAACTAGTCTCTCACCTATCTTAGCAGTTTTCTCCAACACTAAATCCTTAATAGTCTTATCTGGATCTTTAACAAATAGTTGCTCCATAAGGCAAAATTCTTTGTAGAACTTTTCAATACGGCCTTCAACCATCTTATCTACAATTTTCTCAGGCTTGCCCTCATTTAAAGCTTGGGCACGTAAAATATCCTTTTCATGTTGCAAAACATCAGCCGGTACATCTTCTTTAACAAGATAAAGAGGCTTTGCTGCTGCAATTTGCATAGCAATATCCTTAACAAACTGTTTGAACTCATCTCCACGAGCAACAAAGTCAGTTTCACAGTTTACTTCGAGCAATACGCCAATACGTCCGCCACCATGAATATAGGCTTCAACAAGTCCTTCAGCTGCAATTCTACCCTCTTTTTTAGCAGCAGCAGCTAAACCTTTTTCTCTAAGGAAATCAATTGCCTTATCCATGTTGCCTTCGCAAGTAGCTAATGCCTTTTTGCAATCCATCATGCCGGCACCAGTTCTCTCACGCAATTCTTTTACGAGAGCTGCACTTATTTCAGCCATTTCTACAACCTCCACTTATGTATATCTTTTAGTTTCAACAGTTGTCTAAATAGAAAAGGGTAAGATGAGTAAGGGAAGCTTGACTGCACCCTTATCACCCTACCCCTCTTACTCCCAGTTTATTCGTCTTAGGAGTTCAACTCCCTCTAACGGGTGTCAAGGAAGTACTCTCCCTCTAATATATCGTAGTGGGGAGTTTATTCTGCTGCTGCTTCTTCAGCCTCTTCAACATCATCAACACTACCTTGCTGACCTTCAATAATTGCATCTGCCATTTTAGCAGTAAGCAATTTTACAGCACGAATAGCATCGTCATTAGCAGGAATAACTACATCGATTTCATCAGGATCACAGTTTGTGTCTACAATTCCCACGATTGGGATGTTCAAGCGACGAGCTTCGGCTACAGCAATTCTCTCCTTGCGTGGATCAACAACAAACAAGGCAGTAGGGAGCTTTTTCATGTTTTTAATTCCACCTAAGAAGCGCTCTAATTTATCCATTTCATTGCGCAGAGCAGCTACTTCTTTCTTAGGTAATACTTCAAAAACACCTTCAGCTTCCATACGTTCTAATTCATGCAAGCGATTAACACGCTTTTGAATTGTTTGGAAGTTTGTAAGCATTCCACCCAGCCAACGTTCATTTACGAAGTACATTCCGCAACGTTCAGCTTCTTCTTTAACAGATTCCTGAGCTTGCTTCTTAGTACCCACGAAAAGAATCGTGCCTCCCTCAGTCGCAAGGTTCCTAACAAAGTTAAAGGCTTCATCAACTTTCTTTACAGTTTTTTGCAAATCAATGATATAAATACCATTGCGCTCCGTAAAGATATAACGAGCCATTTTAGGATTCCAACGACGAGTTTGATGACCGAAGTGAACACCGGCTTCTAGTAATTGCTTCATAGAAATTACCGCCATTGTGTTACACCTCCTCTCCTGTTTTTATTCCGCCGCAGGTTCATCTTGAAGCACTCCTTAGAAAAGGAACGTGTGCTTCAATCCCACTACGTGTGTTCTTAGAAAATCACACTGCGAATAGAATACCATACTACTAAACGCAATGCAACAAATTCTGTCATAAAAAGTTCAGGCAGTCTTTGCAACCTCAACCAGTTTTAAATTGTTTTCTCTGGCAAAGTTCTCCAAGTCGCTCATTAACTCTGGAAAAGGAAAGTACAAGTCGCTTAAGTAATAGCTGTTATCAGATGTTCTTATCTGAGCAACTTCCTTACCGTTAGGCATTAAAAAAACCACTACTTTTTTAATGTCCGAAGGTTCAAGAACCCGGCTTCCCATTAAGGATTGAAAAACAATCTCATGGTTAGTAAAACCTACCGACTTGCTCCGCCCAAAGATCCAAAAACCAAAAAAGCAAATAATCGTAACAATATAGATACCAGTCAGCAGGTAAACCTCTACAGCTGAAAAGCGGGTAACTAGATAAATTAGCCCGGTAATTAAGGGATAGACAGCCATAAACACTAAACCAGGTATAACAAGTGGTCTGATCCGATAAACATAGCGATCACCTTCCACATTTCCACCTCTGTCAATCCTTAATTTAGTTTTAACCAAATCTCAAAAAGTTTTTATTTGTTATGACGAACATATTTTTCAAGCTCGTCCAGCAGATAGTCGTTTAATACTCTAATATAGGTTCCCTTCATCCCTAGAGACTTAGACTCAATTACACCTGCTGATTCAAATTTACGCAGAGCATTTACAATTACGGATCGGGTTATCCCAACTCTATCTGCAATCTTACTAGCCACCAACAGCCCATCTCCGCCACCTAATTCCGCAAATATATGCTCAACTGCCTCGAGTTCAGAATAGGATAATGTCCCTACCGCAATTTGAACAGCAGCTTTTTTCCGTGCTTCCTCCTCTGCTCTTTCGGCCTTGACTCTCAGGATTTCCATTCCTACAACTGTTGCTCCATACTCAGCTAACACTAAATCCTCAGCTGTAAACTCTTCATCAAACTTCGCCAGCATTAATGTTCCAACTCTTTCTCCACCGCCCAGAATAGGAACTATTGTGGTGATCTTATTGTTGAAATGGCAGGCTTCCTTATCATTGAAGACACAACCATTCGCGACTTGAGTAGAGTTTGATTTAGTTTCAGTGATCTTCATTAAACCTTCATTATAGCTTTCCGGGAAACGCTCAGAGTGCACAACTATGTCTTCCATTGTCCCGCAAGCAAAGTCAGACATAAAGGCGTAACCCAATATTTTGCCACGCCGTCCCACGATGTAGCAGTTAGACTTAACAGCCTGGCTTAAAACCTTGGCCATCTCCTCGAAATCCACTGGATGACCAGCAGCCCTTTGAATAAGTTTGTTAATCGCTCTTGTTTTTTCCAACAGGCTCAGCATTATAGTTTTCCTCCTTAAAATTACAATAGTTTTACTAAAAGATAAATTTAGAATTAGTTAATGACTTAATTTTATCCTCATACACCTAGACGCTATTAGGATGCGACCTAGCGTTAAGCTTAAAGAATATACCTAGATAGATCTTGATTACGTACAACATCACCTAGTCGCTGCTGTACATATTCGCGGTTTATGGTAACTTTATAATCTTCAGGGAGTTCTGAAGCCTCAAACGACAACTCCTCAAGAACTTTCTCAACAATGGTATGCAGCCTTCTGGCTCCGATATTTTCAGTGCTTGAATTTACTGAATAAGCTACTTCTGCCAATTCATCAATAGCATTCTCTGTAAATTCAACGTTTATGCCTTCAGTGCTGAGTAGGGCACTATATTGTTTGATTAACGAAGATTGGGGTTCTGTCAAAATCCGTTTAAAATCTGCTATGCTTAAGGACTCCAGTTCAACTCTGATAGGAAACCTTCCCTGCAGCTCAGGTATGAGGTCAGATGGTTTTGAAACATGAAAAGCTCCTGCCGCTATGAATAAAATATGGTCAGTTTTTACCGGCCCGTACTTGGTTGTAACTGTCGAACCCTCTACTATAGGCAATATGTCTCTTTGTACTCCACCTCGGGAAACATCAGGCCCTGAGCTGCCTTCTCGCCCAGCTATTTTATCTATTTCATCTAGAAAGACAATCCCTTCCTGTTCCGTTCGATGAATAGCCTCCTGGACAGCTTCATCTTGATCAATCAGGTTTTGAGCCTCTTCCTGTGTGAGTATCCGTCTAGCCTCTCGAACTGTAACTTTTCTTTTTTTACGCTTCTTGGGAAGGATTCCAGACATCATTTCCTGAATGTTCATACCGATTTCAAGGTTTGGTCCTCCAAGCATATCGGTAATTGAAGAGGTTTCCTCAACCTCAACTTCGATGATTTTATCCTCAAGCTCACCTTGTTTTAATTTTTGTTCGACCAGTGCCCTGTCTTTCTCAATTTCGGGAGTGACATAGGTTTCATTTTGTTTATCCATCTGCCCGAACAGATAATTAAAGGGATTAGTAGAAGTATTCTCTGTTTTCTTGCCGGGAACTAAAAGTTCGATCAAGCGTTTTTCTGCATTTACTGCGGCTTTTGCCTCTACTTGTTCCATTTTTTCAGCTTTTACCATGCGCAAAGCGATTTCTGTTATATCACGAATGATTGATTCAACATCTCTGCCTACATAACCTACTTCAGTAAACTTGGTCGCTTCTACTTTGATAAAAGGCGCCTTGACAAGTCTGGCTAATCTACGGGCAATTTCTGTTTTCCCGACTCCAGTTGGTCCTATCATCAAAATGTTTTTTGGAAGCACTTCTTCCTGCAACTGTTCAGGAAGCCGGGACCTTCTATACCTGTTTCTGAGTGCAATGGCAACTGCACGCTTGGCCTTACCCTGCCCAACAATATAACGGTCGAGTTCCCGAACTATTTGTCTTGGTGTTAAATGCTCCATGTCTTCACCCCTATAATTCTTCGACAGTTATTTGATCATTGGTATATACACAAATAGATGCCGCTATTTGCATAGCTTCCTTAACCAAATCACTTACCTGAAGATCTGAATGTCTGGCTAGTGCCCGAGCAGCAGCCAAGGCATAATTTCCACCCGAACCTATGGCTGCTATACCATCATCCGGTTCAATCACTTCACCGGAACCAGATATCAAGAGAATCGTACTGCTGTTAGCAACCAAGAGCAATGCTTCCAAGTTTCTCAAAAACTTGTCGGTTCTCCATTCTTTAGCCAGTTCTACAGCTGCCCGTTGTAAATTCCCGTGATACTCCTCGAGCTTCTTCTCAAATTTATCAAATAAGGTGAAGGCATCTGCAACAGACCCGGCAAAGCCTGCCAAAACTTTTCCATTGAAAAGCCGGCGAACTTTTTTAGCCTTATGCTTCATCACTGTAGCCTGACCGAATGTCACTTGCCCATCTCCAGCAATAGCAACTTTGTCTCCTTTTTTTACAGCTACAATGGTAGTGGCATGAAACATGAAAAAACCTCCTTATACAGGCAGTTTACTGTGCCAGAGAACAACAGTCAAGAGGAATTGTAGGCAATTAAACTGTTTTTATGAAAATTTAACAATTTCTTAAGATCTTTTGGCCCGAGGATGGGCTTGGATATAAACTTCTTTTAAATGTTCCCGGGTTAAATGGGTGTAGATCTGTGTAGAAGAAAGCTTTTCATGACCGAGCAATTCCTGTACTGTACGCAGATCTGCCCCCCCGTCCAACAAATGAGTTGCGAAAGTATGCCTTAGCATATGTGGATGTACGTGCTGCTCCAACGAAATCTTTTCTACTAGTTTGTTTAGAATCCGGCGAATTGATCGGGCCGACAGCCGGGTCCCCTGATAGTTTAATAATAACGCTACACTTTGATCGGACCGCAGATTTAGATAAGACCTATAAGCTTCTATTGCATATCTGGTAATTGGAATAATGCGTTCTTTAAATCCTTTACCCTTGATACGAATTAAACTCGAATCAATGTCAATATCTTTTATATTAAGCTTTACCAATTCGCTTACTCGTAATCCTGATCCATAAAGCAATTCAAGAATAAGCTGATCGCGAGCCCCTAAAACTGTTGTGCAATCAGGTGCATGCAATAGCTGTTCTACTTGGTTCAGATAAAGAAAATGCGGCAGCTTACGCCCAAGTTTCGGACTAGCTACACGCAGCACGGGATTCTTATCGATTATTTTTTCTTTTGATAAGAATTTAAAAAAAGCCCTCAAGCTTGCCAGCTTCCTTGCGATACTTTTTCGGGAGATACCTGCTTCAGCCAGTAAACCTAAAAAACTGCGAACGACAAAGAGATCTATACTCTGAGCTCTAAGATCATCACGGGAAACGTTAAGCTCCGGAGCCGCAAAATTAAAAAATTGAATTAAATCTGTCTGATACGCAATCAAGGTATGTTCGGATCTATTTAGGCTTCGTTGATAACCATCAAACAAACTCAAGGCCTGGTCTACAAGCACATCTACCACTCCCTAAAGATTTTCCCGGGTACGAAAATCTTCCAAACTGCTTAAGGCCCTCTCAGAAATTCTAAGATTCTTCTCCCTTTTGTTCTTAATACGCTCAGATAGAGAGGGGAGTAAGCCAAAGTTTATATTCATCGGCTGAAAATCCACACTCGGAGAACCTTCTAAATGCCTGGCTAATCCACCTAGAGCAGTCTCTTCAGGAAAAACCAAAGCACTAAGTCCCTTTATTTTCCTGAAGGCATTGATACCAGCTATCAAACCACTGGCGGCAGATTCCACATAACCTTCCACTCCAGTTATCTGCCCTGCGAAAAACAAGTCTGGCTTGTCCTTAAGACTAAAGTCCGCCTTAAGAACCTTAGGTGAATTTAAGAATGTATTTCTATGCATTACTCCATACCGGACAAATTCTGCCTTTTCTAGTCCCGGAATCAGGCTAAATACCCTTTTTTGCTCTCCCCATTTTAAATTGGTTTGAAAGCCTACTAAGTTAAATAAAGTACCTTCCCGATTTTCCTTTCTTAACTGTACAACTGCATAGGGTTTTCTGTCAGTACGTGGGTCAACCAGTCCTACTGGTTTTAAAGGGCCAAATAATACTGTCTGGATACCCCGTTTAGCCATAACTTCAATAGGCATACAACCCTCAAATACTCGTCCCTTTTCAAATTCTTTGGCTTCTGCTAACTCGGCGTTAATAAGTTCCTCATAGAAGTGCTCGTATTCTTCTTTGTTCATTGAACAGTTAAGGTAGTCAGGGTCCCCTTTGTCATAGCGGGAAGCCCAAAACGCTTTATTCATATCGATAGAGTCTAAAGTCACTATCGGAGCTGCGGCATCATAAAAAGAGAGTGCTGCTTCCCCGGTCAGACCCAGGATTTCCCCGGCCAGAGCATCAGAGGTTAACGGACCGGAAGCAATTATTGTGACAGATTGTTCAGGAATCATGGTCAATTCTTTACGGTAAATATTTATCTTTGGGTGGCTAATTAAAATGTCTGTAATTTCTTTGGAAAAGAGCACTCGATCAACTGCCAAAGCCCCTCCTGCCGGTACTCTGTGCTTGTCTGCAGCAGATATAATGATAGAACCTAAACGTCTCATTTCCTCTTTCAATAGCCCCACTGCGTTTTCCAAACCGGCAGCCCTAAGAGAGTTACTACAAACTAGTTCAGCAAAATCATCAGTATGGTGTGCTGGGGTCGTTTTGTTAGGTCTCATTTCATAGAGATCAACCATAACCCCTCTTTGCGCCAACTGCCACGCAGCTTCAGACCCCGCAAGCCCTGCTCCAACAACCGTAACCTTGTCCATTAATCTTTGTTCTCTCCCTCAAATTTAAGCTAATTTATCTCAAGCTGCTTCTGATAAATGTGTGCCTTACTGTTCTTTACCCTGTTCATTATCTTCTACTACTTCAGTATAACGGCATTCCGGATTTGTACAGACGTGTTTCTTTTCAGTTTTTGATGGTTTAACAACCATCATTTGCTTACACTCGGGACAGGGATTTGGGGCTGGAAGATCCCAAGAGACAAATTCACACTCCGGATATCCGCTGCAGCCATAAAACTTACGGCCCTTCTTAGACCGACGGACAACCAGTGGTTTTCCGCAATTCGGACATGAGGCACCGATATCTTCAAACAATGGTTTGGTATTTCTACACTCTGGGAAGCCAGGACACGCCAAAAACTTACCATAGCGACCCATCTTTACAACCATGTTTCGTCCACAGCTTTCGCAGATTTCTTCGGAAACCTGATCCTCAATTTTAACCTTGCCTATACTTTCTTCTGCTTTAGCTAAGGTTTGGGCAAAAGGTTCATAGAATTCCTCGATGACGGATTTCCAGTTAACATCCCCTTCTTCTATATCATCAAGCTTTTTTTCCAAATTTGCAGTAAACTCCAAGTTCACTATATCTGGGAAAAAATCCTTCAATAGGTCAATGACTATTTCTCCCAGTTCGGTTGGGATCAGTTGGCGGCCTTCTTTAAGTACATAACCCCTGCTCTGAATTGTCTCAATAGTTGGAGCATAAGTACTTGGTCTGCCGATTCCTTCTTCCTCCATCTTTCTCACAAGCGAAGCCTCAGTATATCTTGGAGGAGGTTCAGTAAAATGCTGTTTTTCGTCCAGACTTCGAAGACCTAGCGCTTCCCCAGGGTTTATGATAAAGGCAAGCGGAGTTTCCTCATCTTCAGTTTTATCAGCTTCGTCCTTACCTTCTTCATATACTGCCAAATAACCTGGAAAACGCACTGTAGAGGCATTTGCCCTGAATAAATAATCCTGTCCCGATACATCGACAGCTAGAGTATCAAAAATTGCCGCACTCATTTGGCTAGCCAGGAAACGATCCCAAATTAACCGATACAGCCTTAGCTGGTCGCGGCTAAGAAAATCTTTTAATGAATCAGGCTGTCGTAAGATAGAAGTCGGCCTAATAGCTTCATGGGCTTCCTGAGCACGCCCTTTTGCAACAAAATTTCTGGTCTCAGGCGGGTAGTACTCCTGACCATAATGGTCAAGGATCCAGGCCTTAGCATCAGCTTGAGCTGTCTCAGCTATACGAACTGAATCAGTACGCATATAAGTGATTAAGCCAATACTGCCTTCTTTTCCTAACTCAATTCCCTCATATAACTGTTGAGCCAGCATCATAGTGCGTTTTGGAGACATATTTAATTTCCTGTACGCTTCCTGCTGTAAGCTGCTAGTTGTAAAAGGCGGCGCAGGCTGCTTTCGCTTTTCCTTGCTTCGTACATCTTCAACTTTGAATACAGCATTTTGCAAATCGCGGAGAACTTTGTCCATTTCTTCCTTGGACGAGATCAAAAGCCTTTTGTCATCTTTCTTTACCAGCTTCGCCGTAAAAGTTCCGGCAGCAGACTGAAACACAGCTGTTAAGCTCCAATATTCCTCGGCAACAAAATTTAGTATTTCGTCCTCTCGGTCACGAACTAAACGAACAGCAACAGATTGAACCCTACCGGCACTAAGCCCCTTTTTCACTTTTCTCCATAGAAGCGGACTTAAGTTATACCCAACTAACCTGTCTAATACCCGGCGAGCCTGCTGGGCATCAACCCTGCTCATATCAATGCTGCGCGGCTGCTTGACTGCTGAGATTATGGCCTGTTTGGTAATTTCATGAAATTCTATCCGGCATTTGGAGTCAGTATTTACTCCTAACAAATGGCTTAAATGCCAAGCGATAGCTTCCCCTTCACGATCAGGGTCTGATGCTAGAAACACTTTATCGGCATTTTTCGCTGCTGCCCTTAATTCTTTAATTAAATCACCCCGTCCACGAATAGCAATATATTTGGGCTCAAAATTATGCTCGATGTCTACTCCCAATTGGCTCTTTGGCAGATCACGCAAATGACCCATAGACGCTTTAACTGAATAGTTACGCCCTAAAAACTTGCTAATAGACTTTGCCTTAGCGGGTGACTCTACTATGACGAGAGTTTTGGACATATTTCACCTCAAGAAACAATTAAATATTAAAATAAATATGTACATGGCAAGACTAAGGTTTATCTTAACTTCTTTTTTATAGTATGTCTAGCTGGTTCGACCTAATACATAAAATTGACCTGGCAATTGGTTTATTTTACCTTCCAGCTGAAGTTCAAGCAGAGCTAATGCCAAATTCCCAGGGGATAATGATGTATTTAGTATTAGCTGGTCTATATGGATTGGTACATCGCTCAACAATTCCAATAGTTCTCTATGCTGACTGTTAGAATCAAGCTTTGATCTATCGGTTTTCATCTGGGTCAAGTCTTGGGTTTTAGCTATGGCTAATTTTGGTTGATCTAAAACTGTGATATTAGGTTTGGCAAACATAATAGGGATTTCCACCTTGATATCTTCAATGCTCTCTACTATCTTTGCCCCTGACCGGATTAAATGATTCGTTCCTTTACTCATCTCATTAAAAATTGGACCAGGAACTGCAAATACCTCACGTCCCTGTTCAAGTGCAAAATCTACTGTGATTAATGCTCCACTTTTGAGGGCAGCTTCTACCACCACAACTCCTCTGGTGCAACCACTAATCAACCTGTTTCTTGCAGGGAAATTTCCAGCTTCAGGAGGAGTATGGGGTGGATACTCAGTCAAGATAGCACCATTTTTAATAATTTCAGTTGCTAAACGTTGATTTTCTGGAGGATATATGTAATCAAGTCCACAACCCAAAAAAGCCCATGTCGTTCCATACCCCGCCATAGCCCCTTCATGTGCGGCAGTATCTATACCTCTGGCCAAACCGCTTACTATCACAATTCCCTGTAAAGCAGCTTCTTTGGCTAAATGTTTAGCTGCTGATCTTCCATAGGATGTAGCCCGTCGTGAGCCCACTACTGCTAAAGCTTCAGCTTGTTTAGCCAAGGTACCACGATAATACAGAATGGGTGGAGCATCGCTTAATTCTGCTAATAGAAATGGATAATGCTGTTCGGTCGGTATAACTAACGATATGTCTTTATCCTTTAAGTTGTTGGCTACTGCGTCAGGATCGATTTTCTCGCGCTCCTGAAGAAGTCTTTTTACCCATTGACTGTTTCCGAACTTTGTAAAATTAGAGCCTGGGGCTTCCCAAGCTGCTCGAGCATTACCAAAATAAGCTATTAACTCACGAAGTCTTTGGGTTCCAATACCTGAAATACCTCTTAAAGCAGCTCTATACTTTTTTTCAACATCCAACTTCATAATACCCCCCTCGTCCACATTTTCGTTAGACCAGAGGATTTTTCCTGCTTAAAACACTCTCGAACAGGAGTTAATTCACGTGAAATAATGTAAAACAATAGTAAAATCGTTCTTATTTTGCATTGTGACACTTAAGTCACCAACTAATTGGAGGCGTTTGGAAAAGTTCCTGATCTGATAATCTTCAGGATTCACACCATTTAACACTTCTTCCCACAAAAGGGGGGTTGACACCATTCCCAAAGGATTTGGCCTTACACTGTATATTCCTGCCATAGTCCTGCCGCGTCCATTTTGTAAGTAGTCAAGATAAACCTTGCCTTGCCGGTTCTTAACACTTCGTTCCATAGTGCATTCATCTGGACGTTGTTTTAATAAAAACCTGCAAATACCCTCAACTCCTCTTTGAACCTGTTCATAATTATACCTTGGTATGAGCGGCACAAGAATATGAATCCCCTTAGACCCGGAAGTCTTCACTAAGAATTTTATCTTTAACTCGTTTAATATATCCCCTATCCACCTAGCTACTCTAAGAGCATCTTGATACCCGGAGGGCGGATCAGGATCTAAGTCAAAAACCGCCCACTCCGGATTGTCTGGGCTATAAACAGTTGACGCCCAAGCATGAATTTCGATACAGCCCAAGTTTATCAGATAAATGAGTGTCGGCAGTTTATCACATACCACATAGGTTAGCCCACTCTTTGAATCGGGATCAGAGTACCTGGTTACCCACTCGGGTGCATAGGGAGGACATTCTTTTTGATAGAAAAACTCTTCATAAATACCGTTTGGATAACGTACCATAACAAATGGACTTTTGTCTAAATGCGGTATTATCAATGGAGCCATTTCTGTATAGTAACCGATCAACTCTCCCTTGGTGATTTTTGCCTCGGGAAAATAGACTTTGTCAATATTACCAAGAGATAGGACTTTTCCGTCGACACTGACTTGGACTGTTTCTTCCTTTTTAGGCATTTGATGTTAAGCTCCTTTGGCCTTTCGGGTAGCCCTCTTCCGTGGGGTAAGTGTGGATGGATTCTTTTCTATGTTCTGGTCTGTAATACTATCTACCGTCTCTTCTTCAGACCTAGAAGAAGCTACTCCTGTGATTTTCCCCTTTTCCTTTTCTGCTGCTGCTAAACTTGCTCGCAAAGCTTCCATCAAATCAACAACCTTACCGGCTTCGCGCGGTTCCTCAACCATTAACGTTTGTCCGGTGATCTTACTTTCAATCAAATTAGCTAATTGCTCTCTGGCTTCATCTCTATATACTGAGGGTTCAAAAGGCTTAGCTAAATTTTCAATTAGCTGACGCGCCATGCTTATTTCTGTCTCGGTAGGTGTTACCTTTTCCCAGACAGCGTCCATATGTCTTATCTCTTCCGGGTAAAACATCGTCTCCATTACCAGTCCTTTTTCAAAAACCCTCAGACAAGCTAAATGTTGCTTGGAACGGAGAGTCACTCTGGCGACTGCCACCTTTCCGGTTTCCTCCATTGCCTGCTATAACCGCCGATATGCTTTCTGAGCGGTTTCCTCGGGTGAAAGATAATATGATTTTTGATAAAAAATCGGGTCAATTTCTCGAAGGTCAACAAAATCCACTATATCTATAGAGCGGTTCATTGGGTGTTCAACCGATTCCAAATCTTCATCAGTTAAAATCACATACCGATCCCTTTCATATTGATAGCCTTTTACGAGGTCTTCTTGGTTTACTTCTACATCACATGTAGGACATCGCTTAGTATAACGAATACGCTTATGACAATCCTTGTGCAAGTAGTTGAATTGAAATTCCTTAGATTCAGTAGCTGCGTGCATTTTAACCGGAATATTTACCAAGCCAAAGCTTATTGAACCTTTCCATAAGGTATGCATTTTTTCATTCCTCCCGAAAGTTATTGTTAGCAAATGGAAGAAATTCATGCAACTCAGCAGCGCCATCAGACGATGAAAAAGAGTGGATGTCTCCAGGATTTTGGTTTACACCGGTCACTCGGTAAGCTGCGCGGACCAAACTAGCGCTCAAATTACTTCGCTCCAACACG
>JAJZSC010000431.1 GCA_021849995.1 Bacillota bacterium
GATCTGAAATATCAAGGTACCTTGAACTTGACGCTTTAACTGTTACTGGAAAGAGTGTTGACGAAAATATTGCGAACTGTTCGGTTAAAGACCGGGAGGTAATCAGGTCGATTGACAACCCGATCAATTCTGAAGGAGCATTGGCAGTTTTACGTGGAAATATTGCCCCTGATGGTGCCCTGGTCAAACAATCAGCAGTCCCGCCAAATCTCATGCAGTTCCGCGGGCCTGCCAAGGTTTATCACTCTAATGAGACTGCTATTGAGGCTTTACGCAGCGGGGAAATTAAAGCAGGGGACGCCGTAATTATTATCTTCCAAGGGGCCAAAGGTGGACCAGGGGTAGTCAGTACCTTCCCCTTCACATCTGAACTGGCAGGAAGTGAGCTTTGGGATTCAGTAGTCCTCATTACCGATGGGCGTTTCTCCGGGGCTACTGAAGGGGCCTGTATAGGCTATGTTTCACCAGAGGCAGCACTGTACGGTCCAATATTAGGAATCCGCAATGGTGATATTGTCGAGTATGATATCCCAAGCCGCAAGCTTGATGTCGAATTGGAACCTGAGGTAATAGAGCAGCGGTTAAAAGAAGCTGAAGTAAAAATTGAGATCAAACGCGGTTATCTCGGTGTTTATCAGAGTACAGTCCGGTCTGTCCTCAAAGGGGCAGTATTGAGTGGTCGGGATTAATTGGCAGGGAGGGAAAAGTAATGGCAATACCTTCGATAAGAGAGCCTGAACGATATACACCAATAATAGCCGAGACCGATGTATTGGTTGTCGGCGGAGGAGCAGCCGGTTTTGCGGCTGCTCTGGCGGCCAGCCGGCAAGGGGCAAGCACAATTCTCATCGAGAGGGACTCCTTTTTTGGGGGAACCCTTACAGCAGCAACCCTTGGCAGTTTTTGCGGCCTGTTCACAGTCACAGAAAATGAGGTAATCCCTGTAGTTAAGGGAATTGCCTCTGAATTAGTTGAGCGATTAAGAGCAAGCGGTTATGCAACAGAGACTAAACGCTGGCTAAAGACGGCGTCAGTCCCCTTTGATGCTACGGGTCTAAAGTT
The DNA here is from genome assembly GCA_021849995.1 of Bacillota bacterium. GTDB lineage: Bacteria > Bacillota > Desulfitobacteriia > Desulfitobacteriales > Desulfitobacteriaceae > JAJZSC01. The sequence continues at coordinate 1,063 of JAJZSC010000431.1, forward strand.
TGTGCTGGATGATATGGTGGTGGAATCAGGAGTAAAGCCGATTCTAGGTATGATGGTAGTCGGGACTGTTATGGAAGGCGACCGGATCCAGGGAGTAATAATTGAAGGCAAGGGTGGAAGAGGGTTTATTGCCTGCCAGGTTGTCATTGACGCTACCGGAGATGGAGATGTAGCTGCTCAGGCTGGTCTCCCGCTGGAGATGAATGCAGAGGATTTGCAGTTTGCCTCAGCAATGTTTCGTTTTCATGATGTCGATACGGATATTATTAAATCAATGACAAGGGATAAACTGCAGCAGTATTTGACTGAGGCGGCTGATTCCGGAAAATATCAACTCCCACGCCTTAGTGGGGGTGTTCATCTAACACCTAAGCCAGGGACAGCACACTGTAATGTTACTAAGGTCTCACTAGATGGCCGGCCTGTTAATCCTCTGAATCCGCTTGACCTATCCAGAGGGGAAATTATCGGCAGGCAGCAGATACGGGAGTATGAGCGTTTCTTCCGTGACCGTGTACCGGGATTTGACAGGGCTTATGTCAGTGATGTGGGTTCACGGCTAGGTATTCGGGAATCACGGAGATTAAAAGGTGATTATGTCTTAACAGTCGAGGATGTCCTTGGTTGTCGCCGTTTCCCGGATGCTATAGCATGTAGTGCATGGCCGGTAGAAATACATGGCGAAGGCAAAGAAACAAAATGGGTGTGGATAGAGCCTGGCAACTATTATCACATACCATATCGCAGTTTAATTTCCAGCCAGTGTTCCAATCTTTTGGTAGCCGGCCGTTGTATATCTTCAACTCATGAAGCCCAGGCTTCCGTCAGAGTAGTAGGAGTTTGTCTGGCAATTGGCCAGGCTGCCGGTATAGCAGCAGCCATTGTAGCCAGGGATGGTACTAATGTATCTGAAATAGATATCACAAAATTACAAGGTAGTTTGACAGAATCTGGTGCTTATCTAGGGTAAGTTTAGCATTCCACATGAAAACCTCATTAATGTTGGCGCAAAGCGGAAAGGCTGTTCCTGAATTGGACATTAAGAGATTACAAGAAAAACTCGAAGAAAATGACATCTATTTAGAAAATAGTAAGTAATCTAATAGCTTACAACAAGGAAAATAAAATTTTGTTTTTTTGAAAATTCAGTTCTATCAAATAAACCTTGGAAATAGTATTTATTAGAGCATATTACTGTTTGAGGTGAGTGTATTGCTTGGCCAAAGAAAAACACTGGTAGTTACCGGCCACGCTGTAGCACCAAAGGGAACCGTTCTACACGAAAGAAATAAACTTATGACTGTAGCCTTAGAATTAGATTGGGAGTCGGGAGAGATACTGGATGCCGACACAACATTCATAACCAGGCTCTGTAAGGATTATCTAAAGAACCTTTTGCAAGGGAAAAAAATCTTACTTGATCAAGACAATATTCGTAACCAAATCGAAACCACTTTTCATGTAGATTCACAGAAAGCTCTACTTAAAGCTTTAGGGGTAGCGACAGAACGATATAGGTCGTTACGAGCTAAAACTTAATAATTATTACCTAACAGGTGGTTGCTCATTTATTACGACCGTGCCCATTTCCGTCCATCAGGCGGAATTTAAGGCAGGTTAACACCAGTGAATGAATCAGCCGATTGGTACTTTTTAATTAAGGTACTAATGCGGCTGATTTATTTTATTTTAATGTAAATTATAGATTCTATTTTTTAGGGAGGTTATTTGAATGTCATTAAACGCTACCCAACAAGAACTCTTGAACGAATTAAAGGAAGCAATCATTAACTGCTTTGAAGATGATGCAAAAGCAAAAGCTCAAGAAATTCTAAATGCAGGGATTGAACCTGTGTATACCTTACAAACCGTTATGACCGAAAGCGCTCGGATTATTGGAGAAAAGTTCGATAGCGGTGAATATTTTCTACCTCACTTAGTTATGGCAGGAGATGCGATGATGGCGGCCGGTGCTGTGCTCGAAACTGCCATGCCCGTCGGAAGTAGCATGAAGAAAACTGTGCTGATTGCAACCGTAGAAGCTGATATGCACAGTGTCGGTAAAAATATTGTTGGTATGATGTTAAAGGCAAGCGGCTTTGAAGTTTATGATCTTGGAGTAGACGTAAAGAGTAGTGAAATTGTACGGCGGGCAAAAGATTTAAATGCTGATATTATTGCCTTGTCTTCTCTGTTAACTACTACTATGCCTTATCAAAGGGAAGTTATCGACGAACTTAACGCTTACGGCCTCCGTGATCGCTTTAAGGTCGTTATCGGAGGAGGACCAG
>JAJZSC010000432.1 GCA_021849995.1 Bacillota bacterium
CTCGTCAAGTCAGAGGAAGAATGGTCCGTCAAAGGAGATCCTACCGAAGGAGCACTTCATGTTCTTGCAACGAAATTAGGGTTAAGTGAAGGCAACATAGCCCACTGGCACCGGGTGCATGAAGTTCCCTTCGATTCCAACTCAGGAACTATGACAGTAGTCTGCCGTGATACTGAAACTGATAAAGATTGTTTCGTCTTCTGCAAAGGATCGGTTGAAGCTGTATTGCAAAAATGCAGCTGGTATCAGGAGAGTGGAAAGATCTACCCATTAAGTGATGAGAAGAAGGAGCAAATTCTAAATGTAAACGAGGATTTCGCAAAGGATGCTTTAAGGGTCTTAGGCTTTAGTTACGCACCAATAGATTGGGTTGATGATGATCCCCGAGTTAAAGAGGATGATTTTATCTATGTAGGGCTAGCGGGAATGATGGACCCGCCAAAGCCAGAGGTTGAAAACAGTATTAGAGAAGCTTACGCTCTAGGGGTTAAACCAGTGATGATTACGGGGGATCATCCTGTCACTGCCATAGCTATTGCGAAGGAATTAGGGCTGGGAAATGATTCTACCAAGGTTTTAACTGGTCAGGATTTAGACAAACTATCTGATGAAGAGCTTGCAGATGTAGTAGAGAATGTGTCTATTTTTGCCAGAGTTACCCCTGAACACAAATTAAGGCTTGTAACTGCTTATCAAAAACGGGGACATATTGTTGCCATGACCGGAGACGGAGTAAATGATACTCCAGCCATCAAGCAGTCCAATGTCGGAATCGCTATGGGTAAAACCGGAACAGAGGTCACCAAAGCTACAGCAGATATGGTGTTAAAGAAAGACCATTTTGGTTCAATCATTGAAGGAGTTAAAGAAGGCCGGAGTATCATTTCGAACATTCGTAAAGCAATAGGCTGCCTCCTAACAGGGAATCTGGCAGAAATAATTGTCACAGCAACGGCAGTAGTGGTTGGACTGCCAATGCCGCTGGTGCCAATTCAGATTCTTTTGATGAACCTCTTGACTGATGCTATCCCCGCAATAATTCTTGCTGTTAACCCTGGTGGCAAGGATAAAGAAGCAAGCTCAACTAAGCGGCAGGACATCGTGGATAAAGACTTGTACCGGAAAGTAATTACCCGGGGTGTGATTCTTGGAGCTGCATCCTTAGGCTTATTTGGCTTAAGCTTGGCTGCCGGAACCGGACTACCGGTGGCACAGACGGTCGCTTTTGCAACTCTGGTCTTTGGCCAGTTCATGCAAACCCTCTTCTGGAGGCAGGAAGGCTCTAATGAAGGGATTCGCGAGTCAATCAAAGATAAATACCTTGTTGGGGGTATCGGAGTATCAATCCTGGCCTTGCTTGCCGCTATTTATGTACCGCAGTTAGCTCAGTTTTTCCATACAGCACCACTTTCAGCCAGACACTGGCTTTATATCCTGCTTGCCACTGGGTCAGTGACCCTTATATCGAGAGCAGTTTTAGCAGTAGGTGCCACAGGGAGCAACTTGACTGGACTCATCACCGGCAGGAAGGCATATAACTCTAATTTAAGCAGCCTAGCCGCAGCGGGTTAGTTAATACAGGTTAATAAAGGAGGGATAGTTATGACAGAAGACAACAACCAACAGCAAAAACCTAATCAGGAGCTGTTAACTTCTGACCCGATCTCAGCGGTTGGTTCGATTATTGGACCTATTATAGGCGGCACCCTCCGCCCGCTAGCCATGGTTGGGATAAAAAGCCTTTTATTTCTGGCGAATACGACCAAGACCACTGTGCAACTGGCCAGGGAAGAGATTGAGGATATTGTTGCTGAAGCTCAGTTTGAAAGAATGAAAAATCAATTGGATAAAGAAATCAGCACGGCTGAGGGAGGTGGAGTTAATCAAACTGACAGGAGCAGTCAATAGTTTTGTTAGCATATACAAGTATATATTTCTGGGTGCATAAGTGCATCTAGGCAGCCGCCTGCGAATAAGCGAGCATTCAATAGAATTTCAAAATACACAGAGGGAGTTTGTTTAACCCAGGAAGGGGGTATTTAAGACTGAATGCTTGATGAGGAAAATAGTGTTGAACATACTGTTGACTACCATTTGGAACAGGCTCTTGCACATGTCAAAACTGCTATTAACTTAAGTATCAAGGAAGTAGTGCAGAACTCACATAATCAGAAAATCATTGGTCATAAATGGGAGACTTTTTTGGGCGATTTTTTCCGGTATGTTCGGGACAAAGGTAAAGAACACAGGGTTAATATGTTAAGCTGGATTAGCTTCCCGCGTTTAAGACACTAAATCCAAAGGAGGATCATAGTATGTTGAATTTTAGCAGAGGTACTTTATGGGCCGGAATTATCACAGCTGGTTTGGCCCAATTGAGAACTACCAGTGCCCATAGCGCCGGCCAAATCAATAGCGCTGAATATGGAGCACATACTACCAAAAATGTTACCGGTGCTTTAGGATTGATGGCTGGGCTTGAATACGGAGCTATGCTCGGGTCAGCCGTAATGCCAGGAGTGGGGACAGTATTAGGTACCATTGTAGGCGGGGTTTTGGGGGACAGGGTAGGTAACTCCATCGGCATGGAAGTTGGTAATCTCATCTTTAACAATCAAGCGGTAAAACAGCTTCCAGAACGAGCAGGGTTAATTAACTAATTACCACCTGAAAAAGCATATGCTTGGGTAAAATAGTATTGGGGTCGAATACTTAGTCTTTTGCATGAGGTTTTCATTCTCTGCTGGTGCTGAACCCGGCATGGAAGTCTACTCTGAATACGTCAATTACAAATCTATTATTTTCTTAGAAAAGCTGTTGAAGTAATCCCTCAACAGTTTTTTTATTTGGACTGTAATTCAACACATCTTATTGTTACTGCGTTTTAAATACATATAGCAATGATTTTTTGGGGAACTTTTTAATGTAATAATTTACGGAAGGAGAAAAAGTCTGAAATAATTAGTTAGAAGTACCAGCAAAGTAAAGCGGGCACAGCAAAGCAAGCCATCGGTTGATGACTAAATAGATATGGATTCGCAAGAAATTAAGACGCTGCGCGAATGCGGTAACCTTGGGTTCGAGCCAAGATAATCGCTTGTTCTACTGTAATTTCACGGTTTACCGGAAGAACATCTGATTTTCTATATAACTGAGCATTATAAGACTCTTTCTTTTTCAGGATATTGTAGATAGCTGTAAGAAGCATTCTTGCAATAGCAATGATCGCCTTTTTATGACCACGACGCTGCTTAAGTCTCAAATAGCGGTTGCGGATTTCAGGATGCTTCTCGCTTTTAACTACAGCGGTTGCACACTGTACCAGAAGCGGCTTAATATAGCAGCCAGCTC
>JAJZSC010000433.1 GCA_021849995.1 Bacillota bacterium
AAGCATTCTTAGTGCCACAACCTGCCAGAGATACTATTAATAGCCAGACCATCAGAAATACCAATAATGATTTCCATATTTTTCTCTTGTTAAACATTTTGTAAACCTCCCTTAAATTGCCCTAATTAAAGCTTTAAAAAAGTGTCCTCTTTCAACCTTATCTTCTTAATGTAAATTCAAAGCATTCAGGATTAGCCTGCATCCAAAGGAACCATTTTCTGAGGCATTACTTCGTACGTGCCAACTTTAAAAAAACCTGTTGTTTTCTGTCGTATCTCTAAATTACTATTCCCGTACTATATCAATCCCCCTCTGCCGCAGCCATTTCGGAAGAAGCACTTCCTATACTCGCTTCCGGACGCTTACATCAACCTTGAAAACGACAGGCTGTTCCCTTTTGACCATAGTTATGGCATAGTCAACGATTTCCAGTCGGTTCTCCATCTTGATGACACTAAATACAGGACAACATGAAGGAGGGCTCGGCCATGTGAGTAGCTAATCCACCCGTAATAACTGCTTGGCGAACCATTACTTTGAGGCTATAGAGCTGTTTTTTCCATCCACCCGCCACAACGTTGATATTACCCAAAGCCAGTTCCTTTCCCCGTCACAATATTTCCTGTCAACCACAAGGGAATACATATGTTGACGGACTGGATCAGGATTCTTGGTATTCACATGACTTCCCCCATTCATCTTCCTTGCTGTTTCTAAGCCTCAATTCCTCTCTGCTTGAACCACTTGGGCAGATAGATGGTATCCACATCGCTGCTTACCTGAAGAGCTTTCGTTAGAAGCTCTTCGACCAGGGTACGGCTGACGTTTAGCCGGCGACACGATTAAGTAGTTTAATATCTTCATCAAAATAAAAACCTTTTTTGTTATGTTTAGCCTTAACATCTTTAGGAATATCCCATATGGTTGGACTCAAACCATACCATTGGTAGCTTCCCTCTGGCCGTTTGGGTTCTATTCCAGCAGCATTTAACAATCGAAGAACCGGCTGTATTTAAGACTTTTACCTCTTGGCGTTTTTGCATTGTAATTGCAAAAACAGGTCAACGCTGTTCACACGCGCCACAAACATTAATTAAAGCCCGTAGTTAAATTGCAGGTCATTGTATTTCGCCTCCTTTTCGTTCTATAATATCCTACTCTGTTCGAATAAATGTTGTTTATAAACGGGCTTTTTTAATTAAAGCCCGTAGTTCCTCTGTTTAAAGAATATACTAAGGATGATAACCAAGTCGAACGGAGATTTGTACAGCCGCTTCCCGAATAATAGCTACAAAACCGCCTATTCTTTCTTTAGTTATTCGCACCGAAGGGCCTGCTACACTAATGGCAGCCACCGCCTTTCCCCGGTGGTCAAATATGGGAGCTGCTACACACCGAAGACCTTCTGCATTCTCTTCATCGTCAATGGCGTATCCACGTTGGTAAACCTCCTGTAAATGAGCAATCAACTCTTCCTTGTCCGTGATTGTTTGCTCAGTCAGCCTTTCAAGCTTATCAGGTAGTATTTTCATTAGTTCTTCACGTGATTTATAAGCCAATAATGCCTTGCCTACCCCAGTGCAGTGTGCTGAGTAGCGGCTACCTATATCCGTAGTTATCCGCATGGATTGGCTAGACTCAGCTTTGTCAATATATACAACATCCCAGCCATCAAGAATGACCATATGAACAGTTTCTCCCGTCTTTCCACTTACACCCTTAATGATTGGTGTAGCGACACTCCGCAGTTCAAGACTGTTGAGTACTTGATTTCCAATTTCTACTAACTTCAGGCCTAACCTGTATTTTTGTGTTTCTTCATCCTGATCCAAATATCCATAATGTTTAAGTGTATTAAGAATACCATGAACCGTACTTTTGTTGAGCTGTAGCTCATCGGCGATATCACGCAACCTCAACTGAGGTCGATCTTTGGAAAAACAATTTATTATTGAAATGGCCCGTTCAATAGATTGAACCATAACTCCTGATTTCATATCATTTACCTTTCTACATTATCCTTTACTTTTCTGTATTATCCAACAATTTGTTATAATTTTAACATATTAAATTTTCAGTGTCTATATTTTTATTCGAAAACTCTTACTATTATTTTAACGCTTATACCAGACATTAAATCCAGTTCTGTTTTGCAACAAAAAACCACGGCCTCCCCTTTACTGGGACGAAAGCCGTGGACTCAAAAATTATTAGAAGACATTTAGAATACATATAGAGCTAAAAATTGCGAAAAAATGTTTACACTTTTATTAAAGACCTCTGAACCTATCCTCTAAAGTAATTCACTCCACCAGCAAAAATAGGCTGATACTTATTACCTGGGATATTGATCGCTATTCCCTCGCCTGTTCGTTCGGAATGGCCCATCTTTCCTAGAATACGTCCATCCGGGCTGGTGATTCCTTCAATGGCCTCGTAAGAACCGTTAGGCGTATAGATAACATCATTGCTTGGGTTACCATCAAGATCTACATATTGGGTAGCAATCTGCCCATTAGCAATCAGCTTTTGGATCACTTCTTTTTTCGCTACAAACCTTCCTTCTCCATGTGAGACTGCTACTGTGTGAATTTCTCCTAATTCAACTCCGCTAAACCAAGGTGATAAAGTTGAAACAACTTTGGTTTGAACCATACAGGACACGTGACGGCCGATTTTGTTATAAGTCAAAGTAGGAGAATCCTCGGTTAAATCAACTATTTCCCCGTACGGAACCAAGCCAAGCTTAATCAAAGCCTGGAATCCGTTGCAAATCCCGAGCATCAAACCATCTCTTTGTGTTAATAGATCCATTACTGTTTCTTTAATCCTGGGGTTTCTGAACATGCTAGCGATGAATTTACCTGATCCATCCGGTTCGTCTCCGGCACTGAATCCACCTGGCAGCATGACAATCTGGGCATTCTCAATCTTCTTAACCATCTCTTGGATGGATTGTTCTACATCAGTAGCAGTAAGGTTTCTAATTACCAAGGTTTCAACCATGCCTCCGGCCTTCTCGAAGGCCTTAGCTGAATCGTATTCACAGTTCGTGCCTGGAAAAACCGGAATAAAGATTCGAGGCTTGGCCACTTTGGATGAAGACTTTTGTCTATTGCACAAGACTTTCACTCCACTAGACTCTCAGCCTTGACGGCTACACCCGCTCTGTCAGACCCCAGGCGAGCGGAGCTCGCGTCGAGCAAGCTCTTGCTACACTACAACTCGCATGTTTTATTTTCAGGTATCCGTCTTTCTCCCTTATATTCATAGTAATTATTACAATGAGGGCATATCAATGGGTCTTTTTTCTAAACTTTTCGTGAATATGATAAAG
>JAJZSC010000434.1:0-793 GCA_021849995.1 Bacillota bacterium
CTTTGACACTTACACTTTCGAGATTTTGGGGAGGTACTCCTCTTTTTGCGGGTAAAAAGTCCGCCTATATCAAGGGATATGGGTTATGAAACTAACTCAAATAATTATAAATTCGTTAATAATATGAGAGAAGAAGCTAAAGGGATGGAAGACCACCACAGCATCAAGGTAATTGGCTTCTTTGAGTAGCTTTTGTAATTCCAAACAGTTCGCAAGGTTTTGTGGGCCTTCCACAATTTCGGTAAATTGTTTTATTTGTGTTGTTAGATTCCAATTTTCTAGGATATATCGCCTACAATTCTCAACTTGCATGATGATATCATCCTCGTTAGCCGACCTAGCGTAAATTGCTACCAGCATTATTATTCTTCCTTTATAATCAGGTTTAATTGCCCGAAATGTAGAATCTTATCACGATATTAACAGTATAAGACAAAATACAGCTTATGGCAATATTTATTAACGCTTATAGAGTGTTAATTAAGCATAAGCTAACCTTTATAGTTACTATTAAAGGGGTTGTGATTAGTGGATTACGGCATAATTGGAGAACGAATAAAACAGGAACGATTAGATAAAGGATTGACTCAGGAAGTGCTAGCTGAAAAAGCGAATATTTCCGCCTCATTTCTTGGGCAAATTGAGCGGGGAGAACGAAAATTAAGCCTTGTAACTTTAATTGAAATTGCTAAAGTTTTAGGTGCCAGTTTAGATTATTTGGTTAGTGCCTCGCCGAGAGAAAATCCAGAACTTGATGAATTGACTTACCTACTGCGCGATCACAGCCAACAAG
>JAJZSC010000434.1:803-3333 GCA_021849995.1 Bacillota bacterium
AGAACAGATATTTCCAAAACGGTTTTTAAATATTGTGATGTTAAATAAGTGTTCGTACAAAAAAATGACCCAATACAAATCTGGCTCGAAGTTCCATAATAGTCCGGGACTGAATGTTTACGCGAAATAAGCGGCCTGAGCATCGTACACGCGTACGATGCCCAGGCCGCTTATTTTTTTCCACAAATTCCTCTGAAAGTCCTCCCATACTGCTCGACAATGAAATCCATAAAGCACCGGATGCAATGGGGCAACATTGACATACTACGAATTTATAAATAACTCGTCATCTTGATTACCCAAAAAATCCGTAATATGATAGAACATGTTAATAATAATTTAATTAACAATTGCCATAAGCAAGGAGATTTAATGAAATCAAAAGTATTGCTTCTCTGATATTCATAGGGTGCTATTGCTTTGGTAATTGCCACTTCATATATAGATTTAAGCAAAAAAGTTTGACAACCCATATGGCTTCTGTGGGATCTCCCTATTATCTAGAGAGTGCCAGGCTCAGGCGACAATATCTTTAGATACTTATGACCAGCGGAGACGTTATTCTTCTGCAAAGCAAACATATTGGATCGGTAACAATTAAAAGGATGGTAAGATAATGGAGATTGATAGTATTATTTTTGATTTAGACGGCACTCTTTGGAATTCCATAGCAGGTATTTGTGAGGCCTGGCAAACGGTCTTAGCCAACTATCCCAAGATTACAAAAGCAGTAACACCAGAAGATATGCAGGATTGCATGGGGCTGCCAATGGACGAAATAGGTAAAAAGTTGTTCCCGGAATTAGATGAAGATGATCAAAAGAAATTAATGAAAGAATTCTGTGAAACAGAACAAGCTCATTTAGAGGAACATGGCGGAATGTTATACCCTAAATTAGAAGAAACCCTTGAAAAGTTAGCTCAAAAATACAAATTGTTCATAGTCAGTAATTGTCAGGATGGCTATATCCAAGCCTTCTTTAAGGCCCACAGCTTAAATAAATACTTCGGTGATTTTGAATGTTGGGGTGTAACAGGGCTGTCGAAAGGGGAAACCAATAAAATCCTCATAGCAAGAAATGAACTGAAAAAACCTATTTATGTAGGAGATACTATGGGAGATGCCCAGTCAGCCAAAGTGGCGGAAATTCCGTTTGTATATGCAAGATATGGCTTTGGTAAGGTTGAAGAATATGATTATGTGATTGATTGTTTTGAAGAATTGTTAACGGTAATATTCGCCTGAAAAACCGAACACTATAGACTTCTTTGTCTAACTGCTTGATTCCAGTTAATAAAGGGAAATTATAGCTTTTCCAGTGTTCGGGAACGAAGACAAAAGAAGGAGGCGCCTAAAGAACTAAGTGCAGTTTAAGAGGCGCTCCTTTTCTGTGGGAAATTGCTTACGTCACCGGCGGATCATAGAGATCGTTCGTAGTCATGTCAACCACCCTAATATCCCGTATTGCTGCCAGTTCGCCGCTGGGACTGTTAAAAATATTCTTAGCTATAACCGTTTCCATCACAGCCTGGGCCTCAGGCAGCGTCAGGTTCTCCCTCGGCTGTGCGACGGATATAACGAAGGATTTGCCGCCGGTTGTAAGAAAAGTTAGCTTTAACACCTTGCTTGTAATAATCGCCATTTGAATCACCTCCGAAAATTACTTTGACTTTTTATAGCTAGTCTTTCAGCAGATTTTTCCGGCTTATTCATTAATAAGCTCCCAGTTTTTGCCGAGCACAACACTCAGCAGCGGATACTGGCTCAGACTTGACAGAGCCTCTGCAACATCATAGATGTCTTGACTCGTGGCTGTAGGCTTCACATAATTCAAGCTTTTCTTCCGGGTCTCCGGGCCGCCTGCCGGCGTAGTCCCGGTTTGATATTTTGTTGTCAGTATCGAATCCAAAGTTATCTCTGTCACCGCCATGGTTTATCCCTCCCTTTAGCAGTTTGACAAGCTAAGCTTGTTCACTCTTGTCCAAATATAGTATGAGAATGATTGATCGCCTGCTACAGGTTTGGGGGATTTAAAAAGATTCTAAAAAGGGAAGCATCCTGCTTTCTCGACCAAACAGCGGGGTACTTCCCTGGAATAAAAGTCTGATGACTGAGGTTGTCACACTCTTAAGCCTGGCCACATATCCTATGAGTGAAATTAGCCCCAAGGAGTGTGGATATCATGACTGATCCAGTAACTGATCCAGTAACTGATCCAGTAACTGATCCAGTAACTGATACAGTAACTGATGTCATCAGCGGACGCACCACGCATGTTATCGCGGCTGAAATTAACCTGATCAAATACCAAGCTGAGAGGATTTACCTTGCCGCCGCCGTCGAGATCGGAAGGCGGGTGACGGAGGCCAAGGCCCTGCTAAAGTATGGAGAATGGGGCAAGTGGCTGGAGGAGTCGGTGGATTTCTCCCAGAGCAGGGCCAATAAACTGATGCGTATCTTCAAAGAGTACGGAGCTGGACAGCTTACCTCCTCAAATTCGGATCCGGATCCGAATTTGAACTACAGCCA
>JAJZSC010000435.1 GCA_021849995.1 Bacillota bacterium
TTACGCAGTGATGCTTAAACGGGAACACGAAGAAATTAACTGGGAACTTACCAGAAAAAAGATATATGACCAGATTAGGGGGTTAAATCCCTGGCCGGGAGCATACACCTTGTTTCGAGGGGAAATAGTAAAGATCTGGAAATCCAGCTTGAAAGGTTATAGTTTTGAGACTGGCAAGGATGAATGGAGTACTGAAAAATACTCGCCTGGACAGATAATACAGTTATCTAGTGAGGGGATTTTTGTTCAAGCTGGGGATGCACCTCTATTGATAAGTCAAGTTCAACCTGCCGGAAAACGCCCGATGCCAGCGAGGGATTTCTTTCTCGGACGTCATGGCATAACCGGGGAATATTTTGGCAAATAAACTCTTAGGTATCAAAAATGATTCATCAAATCTTCATTAAATCTTCATTTTGTCTCTCTATAATAAAGCTAAAGCTGTAACTAGGAAACATTCATGAACTTTCCGATCACAGAGAGACGTTTATTTTTTCATTAGAAAAAAGGAGGTTGTATTTATGTTTTTTTGGGATCCCACCATGGTTTTGTTAATTCCTGCTATCTTGCTGTCACTTTATGCTCAGTTCAAAATATCTTCCTCATTCGGGAAATTTTCCAAAGTTCCATCTAGAGCTGGTTACACTGGTGCCCAGGCTGCCCGGGCTATTCTTCAAAGCAACGGTTTGTATGATGTAAGGGTCGAGCCGGTCGGGGGCAGGTTATCTGACCATTATGATCCGAGAGGACGGGTAGTTCGCCTCAGTGAAGATGTTTATTATGGAAATTCCCTGGCTTCTCTGGCTGTGGCTTCACATGAGACAGGACACGCACTCCAGGATGCGACTGGATATGTACCGTTACAACTGCGGGCGACTTTTGTCCCGGTGGCAAGCTTTGGAAGCAGTTTAGGGCCGATCTTGATTATGGTTGGATTGTTTTTGCCGTCCTTTGGTTTTCTGTTAGATTTCGGAATCCTTGCCTTCTCGTTTGCTGTCTTGTTCCAGCTTATCACTTTACCGGTTGAATTTAATGCAAGTAACAGAGCTATGGTACTATTACAGGAAAATCGGATGCTTGGCGGAGACGAAGTGAGTGGTGCCCGTAAAGTCTTGAATGCCGCTGCTTTAACTTATGTCGCTGCGGCACTTGCTGCGGTATTAAACTTGGCTCGCTTCATCCTAATTGCTCAAGGTCGCAACAACGATGAGTAAAGTAAACCCTAGAGAATTGGCGGCGACTATTTTAACCAGGGTAGAGCAGGAGAAAGCTTTTTCAAACCTGCTTCTTCAAAAAAATCTTGGCCGTCTGGAGGAGCTTAGAGATCGTCAGTTAGCAACTATTTTAGTTAACGGAGTTCTTAAAAACAGGCTTACACTAGACTATGCCTTAAGGCAGCATCTCGATAAAGCAATGTCTTCCCTGCCCCATAATGTCAGGAGTATTTTACGGCTAGGAGCTTTTCAGATTCTCTATTTGGACAAAATTCCGCCTGCAGCAGCTATTAACGAATCTGTAGAGCTTGCTAACAGGCTGCATGCTAAATATTCAGGACTTGTCAATGCCGTGTTGAGAAAAGTCTATGCAACTGGTTGGGAGATAATATGGCCATCCACTGAGAAAGAACCGGTAAGGTACTTGAGTATAAGATATTCTCATCCTGACTGGATGGTCAAGAGATGGTACAAGCGCTGGGGGCTTGTGGAGACTGAAAAGTTATGCAAGGCAAATAACGAACCAGCACCTACTTTTATCAGAACCAATACTTTAAGAACCAGCCGTGAGGCTCTCATGGAGAGATTGACCAGCGAAGGAGTAAAAGTAAAAAGTGGAAACTTGAGTCCCGAAAGCCTGGTAATCTCTGATTTTGGAGCATTGGAAGCTCTTGAGAGCTTTAAGGAAGGTTTGTTTACGGTCCAGGATGAAAGTTCCCAGCTTATAGCCCATTTGCTGGAACCACAGCCCGGACATAAAGTCTTGGATGCCTGTAGTGCGCCAGGAGGAAAAAGTACTCACCTTGCCCAACTAATGGATAATAGAGGGGAGATTTACTCCTTTGATCTATATCCTCATAAGCTCCAGCTAATCGATGAACTTGCGGCTAGGCTGGGAATTACTATAATCAGCTCCCGGTTGGGAGATGCCAGGGAACTACCAGGGATCCCTGACAAATCTATGGACAGGGTACTTGTTGATGCACCTTGTTCCGGGCTGGGAGTAATCAGGCGGAAAGCGGACCTTAGATGGCAAAAGGATGAAAAAGACCTTACTGAACTACCTCTTTTACAGCTTGAAATTCTGAATAGAGCTGCCGCCTGTGTCTCTGCAGGCGGTATTCTGGTATATTCCACTTGTACAATCGAGCCTGAAGAAAATTTTGAAGTAGTTAAGCTGTTTAAATCAACTCAGCCTGACTTTGAACCAGTGAGCTTGCAGGGTAGTCTTCCGTTTTCATTACAGGATGAAAGGGATATCCGGCAGGCAGAAAAGGGTATACTTCAAATATTACCTCACCGGCATGGCACAGATGGCTTTTTCTTTTCGAAATTCCGGCGGAGGGAAGTTTAGACAGGATAAATTGGGTGAATAATAGATGAAGAGACTGGAAATTCATGGATGTACAGAGCGTGAGCTAATTGATTTGTGCCAGGAGTTAGGACTTAAAAGATTTAGAGGGACTCAATTATTTCAATGGGTCCAGCAAAAAGGGGCTGCCGACTGGGACGAGCTTAAGAATATTGGGCAGACTGACAAAGAACTCCTTAAAGAAAGACTGGAGTTGGTCAAAATCCCCATCCTTCGTGAACAGCAGTCTAAGGATGGTACCAGGAAGTTTCTGCTGGGACTAGCTGACGGTGAAGGAATTGAATGCGTCCTAATGGACTATGACCGTAAACAGTCCCGTGATCGGCATACTGTCTGTCTTTCAACCCAAGTTGGTTGTGCGGTTGGTTGCACTTTTTGCGCCACAGGGCTGGGTGGTTTTCGCCGTAATCTGACTGCCGGGGAAATAGTTGGTCAGGTTCTGGGAATTACGCGCAAGATGCGGGAAATTGAACCAGGATTTCAAGTAACAAACCTTGTTTTTATGGGAATGGGAGAACCTTTATTAAACTATGATGAGGTGTTAAAAACAATCGAAATCCTCAATAGCGAACATGGCCAAAATATTGGTATGCGGAGAATGACCATTTCCACAAGTGGAGTTGCCCCCAAGATAAGGCAACTTGCTAAAGACAACCCTCAGGTTGGGCTGGCGGTCTCCCTTCATGCAGCGAACGATGAGTGGCGTAATGAACTTATACCGATGAACAGGCGCTAT
>JAJZSC010000436.1 GCA_021849995.1 Bacillota bacterium
GAGCCGATTTGGCCAGGCACCCTTTGGAGCGAAGTAATTTAAGCGCTAGTTTGGTCCGCGCAGCTTACCGAGTGAACGGTGTAAACCAAAATCCTGGAGACATTCAACGATTTAACTAAGCGATGCTCTAACTAAACAATCCTTGGTACCTTAAAGAAGCCATCTTCAGCGTCAGGAGCATTTTGAAGAACTTTATCCCTATTCAGGGATTCATGGACTTCATCTTCGCGTAATACATTACTTATCGGTACTGCATGTGAAGTAGGATTTATGTCATCAGTGTCTAGCTTCTGGAGCATCTCTGCGTACTCCAGGATGGAATTAAGCTGCTCTGTAAAAGTCTCTATTTCCTTTTCATTCAACTCAAGCCTTGACAACAAGGCAACATGTTCCACTTGTTCCTTTGAAATTCTCAACGTTTTCACCATCCTCGGTTTATTAGACGACATATACATAACTAGAGCAAAAATGGGAAAATGGAGCAATTATTAAAGTTAAAACCTAATCTCCCAGTCAATAATCTTCAGTGCTTTTATAAATCCGAATCCTTGAACATCTATGGTAATTTTAGGCTTTAGGGGCAGGCCCTTGTCATAATAAATTGTCAGACCGTCCATCTCTTTTAAGCGAAATTTATCAGGCTGCCTCGGTACCCCTTTATGTACTTCCGGTGGAGCGATTACAGGTATACAACATTGGTTAATATTGACTGATTGAATATACAGGTTTTTGGTGTTGTTTCTCTTAAGAAATTCTAAGGCTTTTGGAGTTATAATAATGTACATCTCTGTTTCAAGGTTAAAATCCATTACTGACCCGCCTTTACATCACCATGAGCTTTTTAATGTTAATAATAGTAATTGTAATCACCCAGATCAGATTTGTAAAGGCGCACACCTAGCAGCTTGCCATCCGGTGTAAGGAGTAGGTGCTGTACTTAAAAAATCAAGAGAATGCCTTTTTTTGACACCCACATCATTCAAAAATTTTCATGGTTGCTTTTTACCTTGCAATTGCTTATATTACTAGTCTAATAGCTGGGAGAATTCCTCTTCAGTCAGTACAGGAACTCCTAATTCCCGAGCTTTCGCTAACTTGGATCCGGCTTTCTCACCGGCAACTACAAAGGCCGTCTTTTTGCTGACTGAACTGGCCGCTTTTCCACCATATTCTTCAATTAGATTCTCAATCTCACTTCGTTCCCATTTTTGCAAGGCACCGGTAACCACTATGCTCTTACCAGCAAATATTGGTGGTCTAGTGGAGGTTTGAGCAATCATTTTAACTCGTGCATCCCTTAGCTTTTCAATAAAATGACGTGTACTTTCCTGTGAGAAAAACTTAACCAGGCTTTTTGCCATAGCCGGACCAATGTCAGGAATTCCGGTTAATTGTTCCTCTGTAGTTTCCTGTAATCTATCCATTGTTCCAAATGCTTGGGCCAGGATCTTTCCGGCCTTTTCTCCGACATGCCTGATTCCTAAAGCAAATATCAAAGGGGCCAGTCCTCTTTCCTTACTCTGTTGAATAGCATTCAGCAAATTCTCGGCAGACTTTTTACCCATTCTCTCTAGCTGCACAAGCTTGTCAAACTCGAGGTAATAGAGATCTGCCGCATCCTTTATCAACCCGGATTCTAACAGCTGCTGAACAACTGCGGGACCTAATCCTTCGATATTCATGGCATCTCTGGAGACAAAATGTATGACAGCTTCTCTCTGTTGAGCGGGGCAGGTGATACTGGTACAACGGTGAGCAGCTTCCCCCTCTTCTCGAACGACTAAGCCTTGACATTCCGGACACAAGTCTGGCATTTGGAATAAGCGTTCATCACCTGTTCTCTTCTCAGTCAAAGCCTGAATTATTTCCGGAATTACATCTCCAGCCTTATGCAGCAAAACATAGTCACCGATTCTAATATCTTTTTGACGGATATTATCGAGATTATGAAGAGTTGCCCGGCTGACTGTTGAGCCGGCTACTGTTACAGGTCTAACTACAGCAGTAGGGGTCAGGACCCCTGTCCTACCTACCCTGACAATGATGTCTTCCACTACCGTTTCTACCTGTTCAGCCGGAAACTTGTAAGCGATAGCCCAGCGCGGGCTCTTGGCAGTAAAACCCAGTTCACGCTGTTGAGCCAAATCATTTACTTTAATTACCAAACCATCTGTCTCATAGGGCAGATTGTGGCGTTCTTCAGCTTTTTCCTCACAAAAAGTTATTAATTCGTCAATCGTTTTAAACAATCTATACTCTGGGTTGACTACGAAGCCCTGACTCTTGAGATACTCCAACACCTCGAATTGAGTGTTTACCCCATGTGCTTCCGGTGTTAACATCTGGTAGGCGAAATAACCTAATTTCCTGGAGGCCGTTACTTTAGAATCTAATTGCCTTAGCGAACCTGCAGCTGCATTGCGAGGATTGGCGAACGTGGAAAGTCCCTCCTCTTCCCTTTCCTCATTAAGCTTGGCAAACGATCCTTTTGGCATATACCCCTCACCGCGCACATCTAAACGGGGGGTCTTTTCTTTCAGCCTGAGTGGAACAGCGGAAATCGTTTTTACATTGGCGGTTATTTCTTCTCCATATTCCCCGTCTCCCCTTGTCGCTCCCCGTACTAAAATACCATCCTCATAGGTAAGAGCGACTGTCAATCCATCTATCTTATACTCAACTATGTATTCCGCCTCCGGAGCAATTGAGCGAACGCGCCTGTCGAAATCACGCAAGTCACCCGCGTTAAAAGCATTATCCAAACTTAGTAGCTGTTCAGCATGCTGAACCTTCGGGAATTCTTTGGCGACAGTACCTCCCACTCTTTGGGAAGGAGAGTCGGGAGTAATCCATTCAGGATGTTTCCTTTCAATTTCTAGAAGCTCACGGACTAGTGAATCGAACTCAGAATCAGTCAGTTTAGGATTATTTAAAACATAATAATGTTCATTTGCTTCTTCGATCATCTGTCGGAGTTCCAAAAGCCTATCGTATTCAGCGCGCATACTAACCCCCTCCTACTATACTCATGAAAAAAATTACCTATTCTCATTCTCTGCTGGAGCTAAATCCGCCTGAAGGTCTACTACTCTGAAAAAAGCAGTTCCAAGCCCAAGAAGCTACCGAAGGATTTTGGTTTGCATAAGGGAACGGCTTTAAGCGAGCAGGAAACCAAACTTCGCGAAAAGTACGTAGCGGAAACGGGTTGGAAACAGGACGTTTCCAACTGGCCAGTGAGGCAGGAGCCGATTTGGCCAGGCACCCGTTGGAGCGAAGTAATTTGAGCGCTAGTTTGGTCCGCGCAGCTTACCGAGTGAC
>JAJZSC010000437.1 GCA_021849995.1 Bacillota bacterium
CTAAGTATAGAGGTTTCATTTTACGCCCACGTCACATTTTCTTAACATTTTTGTTAACATAGCCTGCTGGGCTGTCAAAACTGCAACTTGATAGATTACCTGCGTACAGCTCTCAATTGCATTAGAATCCTCTTTAATGGTTGTTTAATGTAAGTGTGCTCGGGTTATATTAATTAGCTGACCAGTTAAACCCCTAAAGGAACAGGGCAGGCGCCTATTGCAAACCGCCTGCCCTGTTCTAACCTCATTTCCCTTACCAACCCATGTTACCAGACCAGTTACCGTTCATTCGGCCATCATCCCAACAATTTCCGTTGTATCCGTTGTATCCATTGTATCCATTGTTATAATTTTGCATCGGTTGCTTAGGAACAGTTTGTTGTGTACTGCTTTGCCGTGTTTGATTGTTTTGATTACCACTTTGTTGAGTCGCTTTGTTAGTACTAGGAGGAGCGACAGGTGTCGCAACCGGAGCAGCAACTGGAGTAGCAGCCGGAGCAGCAACTGGAGTAGCTGCTGGAGTTGTTACCGGAGCAGCAGTTGGGATAGAGGTGGTATTCATATTCATGACCATCGGATTAGGATCGTTTGCAATCCAGTCGGCTATTTGTTGCTGATAGTTTGTGGAAGTGGCAGCACCGGCTACCCCGACTGCACCAACTATTAAACCAAGTGATAAGGCACTTACCAAGAATGTGTTTTTAACATTTTTCATCAATAATCATCCTTTCTTTTTAAACCTTCTATTACTAATGTTTTAATTCGTATCATCGCTTAACTTGCAAACTTCTGTTAATCACTTTCTTCTTTCTGCTGACCACCCCCTGTTTTCATCCAGTTATTCGTTAAGGGAGAATACTTTTTGTGGGGTAGCTCATTGTTACCGTAGCAATTCTTTTTTTCGCTTTTGATATTCTTCTAACTCAATCTCACCACAGGCATAACGTTCATTCAAAACATTCAAAGCCTGATCTTGTCCAATAAACCCTCGTGTATGAACCCGAGAACCTATCCTCCGAAATAAGTATATAATTAATGCTATTAATACTATCCAAAAAAGCAATTGGATTCCCATCCCAAGTATCCCCATTCCCCAAAATCCACCGCCATAATGCGAGCCACAGCCCCAACCGCCAAACATAAATCACTCCTCCTTTCATATCTTGAATTTAGTTTACCCCTCATCTATCTCAACAAAGTTACAGTTTTTTAACATTTTTGTTGAAATCTACATTTCTACCAACACTTGTTTTATGAAGTAACATACCATGATTCGAACAATCCGAATTCCAGCCATCGTTACGAGGACTATTATACCTTCAGTATTAATTCTGAGTGTTAGGATCACTAGCTAGAATTTCCTCAATTTCATCATCAACATCCATGAGTTTGATCAATAACTTCACTCGATTCTTGCTCTCTTTCTCTAAGGTCATTATGACCCTATCTCTTTCTTCACGTAAACTTTCTAACCGTTTCATGGTTTGATACCTCCTTAATTGTGACGTATATTTTCAGACTTATGCAGCCTCCAATTCATTTTCAAGAAAGACAAGCATTGTTCGAGGCGGGCTATCATTCGTCTGAAATTCAACGAAATAAAGTATAGATACATCATCACTGCCTAATTCGATTTTTTTAACAACACCAGCAAGTCCATTGAAATCTTCGTTGTCCTGATCGTTAACTTTTACGACATCACCGATTTTGTAAATTGACATGTTATCACTGCTTCCTTTCTTTCTATTATCGCAACCCTGAGTTATTAATAGATTCCGTTCACTAAGTCATTCGTTAGCGTTTGATTTGTTTCGAGGGTAGGACATTAGGATTTTAGTTTCTGTCATAAGGAAAACCGGCCCTGCAATAGTCTATCTTGGTTTAACCGAAAACTATTCTTTCGTTCAGAAATTGTTTCAAAAGCTAAAATTATGATTAGCAGTTTATTAAACTATAACTATTTACTATTTTATAAGAAGAGTTTCACAGCAAAGTTACAGGTTTTTAAATTATTTGTTATTTTGAAGTGTCCAGCGATTAAAAGCTTCTCTGGAGTGGGAAGCCAAACCTATGGACTTAGCCACCAAAGTATACAAATTGACACAGGGTTTGTCCCGTAAAATCAGGAAACAATAAAAAGTGCCCCGGCCTACCATAGCGTTACGCCTGGTAATAACCCGGGGCTATCTTGTAAATTAACGAGGAGAAAGGTTGAATTCCAAAACAGCGACTTCCAGAATTGCAACCGGTTTGCCTAAATCAGGGAACCCGGTTGGTATCTATAGGTTAACAGAAATAACCGAAGCGATCTCTCGGTCAACTGCAACTTGTGTATAGCCAACTTGAAAAACGTAAGATGGATATTTTTGAATTAGCTTAATCCGTGTTCCAGGTAGAATTCCCATAGACATGAGCTTCCTCAAAATACTCCCATTATCCGTTGCCAGTTCAGCGACAACACCCTCTTGCCGGTTGTTCATATCGCATAATGATATAACATAAGTAGATTTATTCACGTTTCTCCCTCCGTTTCTTCTTAAGCCAAGAAATTAACTTTGGTTCCTTGGGAATCTCAAAACCACAGTTTGGACATTTTACTTTTCCACAGGATTTATGCAGGGGGCATCCCTGACAACCCACTTGGCTATCCAGCTCTGAAAATTCATAACCGCAAAAGCTACAAGTCATGGTAGTACCTTAAAGGTAATGAGTACCCAGTTTAAGGCCCACCCCGCTATAAAAGCGAAGGGGAAGATAAAACCAGCAATGGCTAATGCAGTTTTGATCCCTCTCTCTTTTAACATCATCGAAAATTGGGCAATACAAGGGACAAACAAAGTTAGTGTCGCAGCAGCTACGACCAATTGTCTGGGAGATAATAAGCCCGCTTCTTGTAAGTCATACAATCCTGCTGCTCCAAAATCTCGTCTAAAGAAGCCAAAGAGGAATGCCTCTGCAGCCTTGTCTGGTAGACCAATGAAGTTTACGATTGGCTGCATCCAACTGATAACCACACCAAACAATCCAGTAAGATTTCCGAACCAAATTAATAGACTTGCTAAGATAAACAGCGGAACAATCTCAACGAAATACCATTGCATTCTGGTATAGGTTTTTGTAAGCACATTAGAAACCTTTGGTAAGCGTAAAGGCGGGACCTCCATGTAAAAGCTTGGCTTATCCCCTGGAAGGATTTTCGTGGTAAGATATCCGATTAATAGGAAGATGAACCCTATAAAGGCCAGCCAAACACCTAATGCTCCCGGTGCGCCTGATAATAAGGCCAAGATGACACCCAGTTGCGCCGAGC
>JAJZSC010000438.1 GCA_021849995.1 Bacillota bacterium
GTATCAAAACTTATGGCAATTTAAGGAAAATGTAAGACAGGATAATTAGATTTTGTTCGTGTTTTGTTCTTCACTATTTAGGTTGGGCCAAACTCAATATTTTAGAACCCGGGTAGTAATATCCAAGAATCTCTTCATAACTTTTACCCTTGCGGGCCAAGTCGTTAGCTCCATATTGAGACATTCCGACCGCATGCCCATTGCCATAAGTTTTGATACTTATACTATCAGGCTTAATTGTCCATTCAATGTCTGTTGAGGCAAGGTTCAACAAAGTACGCAATTGTACAGCGGTGTAAACCTTCCCCAGTATCTTTAAATCCTTAGCCCTCCCGGCCGCTGTATAGGTTAGAACCTGAAAGTCACTAGAGCTAAAATGGCTGGGAGCGGCGATCCCAAGTTTAGACGCTAGTAGTGCCGGAGTAAAGGTATAGTTTTTGACAAATCTTAATGGGGTTTCCTCGCCCGAGTTTATGTTTTTCAGATAAGGCCTCGGCGAACTCCAGACTTCTTCCGACCTTTCAGTTTGCTTTCTTCCGCTGCTGCTATGATAAAAAGCATCAATATATTCCCCATTTGAGATAAGTACCTGTCCCTGAGTAGCTTCCACTGCCTTTTTAATCTTGCTATGATAACGCCAATAGCCTAACCAATTCCATTTTTCTTTCATCTGAGCTTCAGATATCCACGCCTGGGTCAGAACAGTTGTATCAACATCATATCCAGGGTCAGGATAGGGCAGCTTGCTTAATCGCTTAGCTGAAAAGGTTCTGGCAGCTACAGCCTGGGATTTTAATGCTTCATCATCAAACTGAGCCGGCATTTCTGCTGCTACCACGCCAACCAGGTATTCTTCTAAGTTCAATTTTTGTATTTTCCCATTAGGCATTAAAACTCTTATTTGATAATCAACCGGATTCGGCCTATCCTTCTGCCAACGTGTGATACTCCAAGGGATTAATAATAAAATGCAGATGCAAAGCACCAATATCTTAATCCACTCACGCTTCACAGCATCCCTCCTCCCAATGTACAAGCTTTGTTAAACACTATGCTCGCTAGGGGAGGACTATGTTAAAAAAATGAGATTTAAAAAAGTGCTTACTCAATGAGCAGCACTTTAATCTTCTTAAGCAAGCCTCAAATTCTTGAATATTCCCCGAATCCCTTAATCGACCCTTTCTATTTTCCCTCCAATTCTGGAGATTTTCTCTTGAATTCGTTCGTAGCCCCGTTCGATATGATGAATTCCGCGAATCTCAGTAGTTCCTTCTGCTGTAAGTGCAGCAAGTATTAGAGCTGCTCCGGCCCTTAGATCCGTTGCTGTAACTGGAGCTGCATAAAGACATGAGGTTCCCTGGACGATGGCGCTTCTGCCTTCTATTTTTACATCTGCGCCCATTCTTTTCAGTTCATCTACATGCATAAAGCGGTTTTCAAATACAGTCTCAGTTACAACTGCAGTTCCATTGGATTTGGTCAATAGTGCAAGGAACGGAGCCTGAAGATCAGTTGGAAAGCCAGGATGAACCTGTGTCTTTATGTCTACAGCCTGATAATTACCGTTTCCTCTGATTCTTATTCCCTCATCCTCTTCGTTAAACTCAATTCCAGCCTCTTCCATCTTGGCCAATACTGGTTTAAGATGGTCTGAGATAACGTTTTGAACAAGTACATCCCCACCGGTAGCTGCTGCCATCAGAAGGTAACTTCCTGCCTCTATTCTGTCTGGAATGACGGTATGTACTGTACCGTGAAACTCCCTGACTCCCTCTATATGAATGACACTAGTACCCGCACCCCTAATTTTACCGCCCATCTGGTTAATGAAGTTGGCAAGATCAACTATTTCAGGTTCCTGTGCCGCATTCTCTATAACGGTTGTTCCTTGTGCCCGAGCAGCTGCCATCATGATATTTTCAGTTGCACCAACGCTTGGAAAGTCCAAGTAAATTCTGGTACCTCTCAAGTTTTTGGCCTTCACATCAAGAAAACCGTGATCCATATGGATCTCTGCTCCTAATGCCTCAAGTCCTTTTAGGTGCCAATTTATTGGACGTGATCCAATAGCACATCCACCTGGATGGGAAATTCTAACCCTGCCTAAACGAGCTAATAGTGGACCCATAATGACGATGGATGCCCTCATCTGGGACACCAAATCATAGGGTGCTTCTATATTATCAATATTTGTTGCACAAATCTTTAGCTGGGAACCATCACGTTCAACTGAAGCTCCTAAAGACTTAATAACCTCACTCATAACTTTTACGTCAAGGAGATCTGGAGCATCATCTAAACGAATAGGTTCGCCAGAGAGAAGGCTTGCTGCGATAATAGGCAATACTGCATTTTTTGCTCCGCTAACAGCGATAGTCCCTTCTAAGAAATTTCCACCTGTTACAAGAAGTTTGCTCAAGTCCTGAAGTCCCCCCCCTATCTCCTAGTTTTTGTCCGACCAGCTTTTATTCTCTTTTACCTTGCGCTTTTCCTGCTTACTCTACAAATTATTATACTTTAAAATTCTTCCAGCAATACCGGAACTGCCAATACTGTCTGGGCCTTGTCTCTATTTCTAGTTGCAATCTGAACATTTATCTTGTCTTTTCCAGCAAAGACCGGATGAGGCCCATTCTTTTTGTATGCTGCAAATGAAACTACGTTATCTGTTATGGCCCACTGTAACGGAATGATTTGTGTTTTAGTGAAATAAGCTGAGATATCAATAACTTCGTTGATTCTTTCGTCTAGATAAGCTCTGCCTCCCAGCTTTTTCACCTCTTGAGCAAGATTGAGGTATTCTATATAACTTGCTCTCTCTGTGTTCTTTGTTACGGTTTTTTGGCCTGTGATAGTTAATCGACTGACATCTTTACCAGGAACCGTATACTCTGAAATCTTCCATTCCCAACCATTTTTCGGCAGGAATAATTCCGGCGTGGCTACTTTGTGATTGAACAGAATTATTGCTTTCAAGTTCGCCTGCTCTTCAGTAGTAAGACCTGAATCTAATAATAGTGGAGGTGGATTATTCATTGATAATTCGCTTTGATCTCCTTGGCTTCCACTAAACGCTAAGATTAAAGCTAATAACAATAAAACAGCGATCCTTCTTGTTCTACTCATCCCTACTTCCTCTTTTCTAAAAACTATACTTGATTAGTATGCAGTTAGCTTGAAACTTCATTTTTTGTGCCGCAGCACGCTATGACTTTAGTTTTCCGAAGCGAAATATAGACTATAAAAATCAGAGTTACATTACTAGTTTTGCCAATCCAACCGTAAACAAAACAAAAAAGGA
>JAJZSC010000439.1 GCA_021849995.1 Bacillota bacterium
GCTACATCATCCAGCGGCTTCTGCGTTCTCCAGGAGAGGGCCATTTCTAGGGAGTCCGGGAGATTGTTGACCTTATCGAGGCGGGTGACCTTGTGGCCAAGGTGGGTGATATGCCCGTTTACGCTTCCATTTCCGGGGTGCTGCGAGGCTTGCTGCGCAGTGGGCTTTCAGTTGCCTCCGGGTTTAAAGTGGGTGATATTGACCCGCGCTGTACTAGGGAACACTGCTTTACTATTTCGGACAAAGCCCGTTCGGTAGCAGGCGGAGTTTTGGAAGCAGTACTTCATTTATTAGCTAAGGAGGCAGGTTATGGATTCCAAATTAATAACAGCTCTAAATAGCATCTGTAAAGATGACAAAGCCGCAGCCCTAGTAACCATAACCGGAGTAAAAGGCTCCACTCCCCGGAAACCTGGTGCTAAGATGATTGTCCTCCCTGACGGTCAGGTATTTGGAACCATTGGGGGCGGCTGTGGTGAGGCAGAAGTCAGACAGCAAGCTCTGGCGGCCCTAGACCAGCTCAGGGCGGTAAAATATACTGTGAATATGACCAATGATATGGCTGAAGAAGAGGGAATGATCTGCGGTGGGATAATGGAGGTCTTTATAGACATCATCAATCCAGGGCCCAACCAGGAAAGGGAACTGCTAGCCGGTTACCTGGTTTCTCTGGAGGCAGGTGAAGAACCTTTGTTGGTGACAGTAATTTCTTCCCCCCTGGAGTCTGGACACCTGGGCCGGAAAATTGTAATAACCACTGACGGCAAGGGTTTTGGGGACTTAGGCAAAACAGAGCTTAACCGGTTAGCGGGAGAATGGGCGGAACAGGTCCGTTCGGAAGGAAAAACACGAACCATCTCTAGTACCATAGATGAAGGTCAAGCTGAATGGCAACTGCTTTTTGAACCCGCTCCCGCTCCCGTGGAATTGCTCATCTTAGGTGGCGGTCATATTGCCCTCCCCCTTGCTACGATGGCCAATATTCTTGGTTACCGTATAACCGTTGTAGATGATCGCCCCGCCTTTGCTAACAGCACCCGTTTTCCAGGTGTTAGCCAGGTCATTTGTAAGGACTTTGTCCGGGCCTTGCAGGAAATACCTATCAATCCTAAAACTTTTGTAGTAATTGTCACCAGAGGCCACCGACATGACAAATTATGCTTGAGGGAAGTAGCTGCTCGACCCACTGCTTACGTCGGCATGATTGGCAGTCGCCGCCGGGTAAAGGCCCTGCTGTCCGAACTCCTGGAAGAAGGATTTTCTCCGGAGTCCCTGAATAGAATTTATTCGCCTATCGGTCTGGACATCGCCGCAGAATCCCCGGAAGAGATTGCTGTGGGTATCCTGGCAGAAATTATCAAAGTCCACCGGGGAGGCAAAGCCCAGTCCCTTAAATTGTCCAATAATTAGAAAAGGGGTGAAGTGAAGTGAAAAAAGTCAAAACTGAAGATGCAGTAGGCATGATCCTGTGTCATGACCTGACCAAAATAGTTCCCGGTGAATTTAAAGGAGCAGCCTTTAAGAAAGGGCACATAGTAAAGCAGGAAGATGTAGAAGAGTTGCTCAAGATGGGCAAAGAACATCTTTATATCTGGGAAAATGACGAGAACTCCCTCCACGAAAATGAGGCCGCCCTGCGCATTGCCCGGGCGGCAGCAGGCTCAAGTCTGGAATTGTGCGAAGCCGGAGAGGGCAAAGTTAACCTAGTTGCTTCCTGTAAGGGTTTATTGAAGATTAACGTAGAAGCTTTGGCCGAGGCCAACGACATCGAAGAAGTAGTTATCGCAACCCGCCACACCAACCAGCTGGTGGAAAAGAATGAGATTGCAGCAGGTACCAGGGTTATCCCCCTGGTAATTAACAAGGAGAAAATAGAAAGAGTAGAAGAAATTTGCCGTAACAAAGGACCCCTAGTAGAATTAAAGCCTCTTCACTCCTTGCGGACTGGACTGATCACCACCGGCAATGAGGTTTATCACGGCCTGGTTCAGGATCGTTTTGGACCGGTTGTGATGAGCAAATTGAAAGACTTCGGTTCTCCGGTTACACGTCAGATATTACTGCCTGACGACTCTAAACAGATTGCCTCAGCCATAAAAGAGCTTATAGCTGAGGAAGTTCAAATGATTATTGTTACCGGCGGAATGTCAGTAGACCCAGATGATGCCACCCCAGGTGGGGTTAAAGCCTCGGGGGCCAAGATTGTTTCTTACGGCGCTCCCCTTTTTCCCGGTGCCATGTTCCTCGTGGCTTATCTTGACCATGTGCCTATCTTGGGACTTCCCGGTTGTGTTATGTATCATAAGTCCAGTGTTTTCGACCTAGTCCTCCCCAGGGTGTTGGCTGGAGAGAAATTAACCAGACATGATCTTACAAGGCTGGGACACGGTGGGTTGTGTCTTAACTGCCCGGAATGTCATTATCCTGTTTGCCCCTTTGGTAAAGGATAATTAAAAGCCTGCCCTTAAAAATGGTAAATTGAGTATTGACAACATTTTTTTATCATACTATTATAGACTATAATACTATTAAACATAATAGGTGATCTATCATGCTGTCTAATGTTGAATTAATCCTGCTAAGCCTCATTAACGAGAAACCCTCATATGCCTACGAGATTGAGAAGCAGATCGAGACCAAAAAGATGAGGCACTGGGTCAAGATTGGTATTGCTTCAATCTACCAAGTACTTGAAAGACTTCGTAAGCAGGGCTTAGTTAGCTTTAAAACTGAAAAGGAAGGCCGGGCCCCGGAACGCAAACGTTTTTTCATTACGGAGGAGGGTCAGGAAAAGCTAAGGGAATCCGTTCAGCATCTTTTGAGCCATGCGGAAAATTACTACTTGGATCTAAATGTCGCCATCGAATGTGCGGATATCCTGGACCGGGAAACCTATCGCCAATGCCTCACACAACGACTGGAACAGGTGGAGACAGCCCTTCAGCGAGTAAAAAGTATGCTTGAGGTAAATGACCAGGACACCACTTCCAAAGGTGCCATGGTAATGCAGAATTTATTATTGTTCAGGAAGGCAGAACGAGATTTCTTAAAATCCCTCCTGGAAAATATTTAGGAAAAGATAGACTGATTTATGGGGGGAATAGGATGAAAGAAATTATTGCTTTTCTTTATGCTAACCCTATTGGTTGCCTGGCTACTGTCGATGATGACGGCAGACCCCACGTAAGACCGTGGAAGTTTATGTTTGAGCAGGATGGCAAGCTCTGGTTTCACACCTCAAATAGCAAGGAGGTATATTATCAATTACAATGACATCCGCCGCTAGAGTTCTGT
>JAJZSC010000440.1 GCA_021849995.1 Bacillota bacterium
GATAAATGCTGGCAGACTCATGAAGGAAGGCGGTGTGGACGGAGTTAAGCTCGAGGGAGGGGTCGAGATGGCCGATCGTATCAAAGCCCTAACTCGTGCCGGAATTCCAGTGATGGGTCACATAGGCCTGACACCTCAATCAGTTTCTGCTTTAGGAGGGTTCAAAGCCCAAGGAAGAGATGTCGAAGGTGCGTTGAAACTAATAGCTGATGCTAAGGCTCTTGAGGAGGCCGGAGCGTTTGCCATATTGGTAGAGGCTATACCGCCTGAAGTAGGCAAGATCATAACTGAAAGAGCTAATATCCCAATTATTGGAATTGGTGGCGGACCTTATACAGATGGACAGGTACTAGTGGTTCACGACGCTTTGGGCTTTTTCGGTGGACATGTTGCCAAATTTGTTAAACAATACGCTGACCTGAACAAGATAATCACTGAAGCATTACAGAACTACATGTCAGATGTGAAGAATGGAACCTTTCCTGCTCCCGAGCACTGCTATGGAATGGATGCAGACGTACTGGAAGAAATTAAGTCTAAGCTTTAAACTCAAAACTAAATTAAAATTCTAAACTCAAATTTAAATTCCTCTCAGAAACGAGGTGCTTTTAGCTTGAAACAACGCCAGGTTTCCTTAAGGTATGGTCGCGGAGAAATAACTTTTGCCATCCCGGAAGAGCAAGTGTTATGTGAGATCATCGGAAAAGAGTACCCTCCACTTACTGATGTATCAGCTACTGTCAGGCAAGCATTAGAAAGGCCGATTGACTCTCCACCCCTTAGAGAAATTGTGAAACCGGGAGAAAAGGTTGTAATTACCGTAAGTGATATAACACGTGCCTGGCAGAAAATGCCTCTTGTACTCCCTGAAGTTTTAAATGCGCTTAACGCAGGTGGAGTTCCTGATAGCGATATCAGTATTATCATAGTGCTAGGCCAGCATAGGCAAAACACAGAGGAAGAATTTAGACTCCTTTGTGGCGAAGACGTCTTCAGGCGAGTTAACATTGTTAACCATCACGCCAGGGATACTGAGAATATGGTTTACCTTGGTAAAACTAGCCGAGGAACTGAAGTTTCCATCAACCGGATAGTAGCCGAGGCTGACAGAATCATACTGACAGGCGGGGTAATTTACCATTATATGGTTGGCTACGGAGGCGGGAGGAAAAGTGTTATTCCTGGCTTCAGCTCCATTAAGACGATTCAACAAAACCATTTATGGGCACTTGGAGCTGAATTGGGTTCCGGTTCTGACCCTTATTCAGCTTCTGCAATTACCCGTGGAAACGCTACTCACGAAGATATGATGGAAATAGCTGGGTTTGTCAAACCTGATTTCATTGTCAATATGGTTCCTACTCCTGATGGAGAATTCGCTGGAATTTTTGCGGGTAACTGGGTTTCAGCTTGGACGGATGGGACCAAACTCGTCGATGAGATCTACGGCGTCAAAATTCCAGCACTGGCTGACATTGTAATTGCTACAGCCGGGGGTTTTCCTAAGGATATTAACTTATATCAAACAGGCAAAACCATGGATAATGCCGTTCAGGCAGTTAAAAAAGGCGGAGTCGTGATACTCTTGAGCGAGTGTCCAGATATCAATGAACCACCGGAATTCACCCAATGGTTCAGGTATGGCTCCAAATTAGAATTGGAAAAAGCCTTGCGCGAAAACTTCACTATCCCTGGCTGGGTGGCCTTTAGGGAGGTAGAGTGCGGCGATATAGCGACTTTTATCATGGTTACCCGGGCTGAAAATGCTGAACTTGTCCGAAAAGC
This sequence comes from Bacillota bacterium, assembly GCA_021849995.1. Taxonomy (GTDB): domain Bacteria; phylum Bacillota; class Desulfitobacteriia; order Desulfitobacteriales; family Desulfitobacteriaceae; genus JAJZSC01. Next base: position 1,786 of record JAJZSC010000440.1, read on the forward strand.
TAACATGATCCCTGTTACTTCTGTTGAAGAGGCTTTGCGCTTAGCCTATGAGAAGTGTGGAATAGATAAACCTACCTTTACAATAATGCCCCAGGGAGCTAATACTTTACCAAGATTAGGTTTATAAGTTAAAACTCACTCTGGGGATTAAACCCAGTTGAGCTAATAAAATCAAAAATAAGGAGAGGAACAGTAATGAGAAGATTTGCAAAATTAACAGCAGTGGCTGTGACCGGATTACTGCTCGCTGTGACAGTAGTCGGTTGCGGAAGTTCTCAACCAGCCCCTAGCACAGGAGGTAACACTGCTGCTAAAAAGGTAGTACTAAAAGCAGGAAGTACTCCTCCGGAAAGTCATCCCTATAATCTTGGTTTAAAGAAATTCAAAGAAATCGTTGAAAAAGAAACCAATGGATCTGTTGAAGTTCAGATCTTTCCAAACAGTGCTCTGGGTGGAGAGCGCGAAATGGTTGAAGGACTCCAAATTGGCAGTGTTGACGTAGTTGTAACTTCTACGGGCCCTCTGGGCAATTTCGTTCCCCAAATGAACGTGGTAGACTTGCCTTTCCTTTTCCGCGATAATGCCCATGCTTGGAAAGTATTGGATGGTCCTATCGGCCAAGATTTGCTCAAGAAATTTGAAGCAAAAGGGATTGTCGGTTTGGCAGTTTGGGAAAACGGCTTCCGTAACGTAACCAATTCTAAAAGAGAAATTAAAACTCCAGAAGACCTCAAAGGTTTGAAACTCCGGACCATGGAGAACAAGGTTCATATGGCTGCTTTCAAAGCCATGGGTGCAGACCCCACTCCAATGGCAATGCCTGAGGTGTTCACTGCTCTTCAAAACAAAACTATTGACGGACAAGAAAATCCTATTCCGATCATTGCAGCTAACAGAATGGAAGAGGTCCAAAAGTATGTATCCCTCACCGGTCACGTATATTCTCCAGCTCCACTCTTAATAAGTAAGACTACCTTTGACAAACTAACAAAAGAGCAGCAGGATGCCATTAAGAAAGCTGCTCTAGAGGCGAGAGATTATGAGCGGCAGCAAATTCAGAAGCAAGTGGATGAGGAATCAGCTAAGTTAAAAACCAAAGGAATGATTTTCACAACAGTTGACAAGAAACTCTTCCAAGATGCAACTGCTTCTGTATATAAGCAGTATGAAAACGAATTTGGCAAAGACCTGATTGACAAGATCCTCAACACCAAGTAAAGGGAAGTACAAGGGAGGACTAAAGAGCGGTGAAATCCGCTCTTTAGCCCCAATAGAGAGGTGAAAATATGAATTCTTTTGTAAAAGGTGTCGACCAAATAAATCGTCTTGCAACCTGGGTGGTAGTTATTATGACAGCTGTGATGTCAGTAATCATCCTGGCCCAGGTTATTTTCCGCTATGTACTTGAAGCACCTTTGCCTTGGTCCGAGGAAGTGGCAAGATACTTAATGGTATGGGGTACGTTTCTTGGAGCTGGCCTAGGAGTTAGAAAGAGGGAGATCG
>JAJZSC010000441.1 GCA_021849995.1 Bacillota bacterium
TCGAGAAATAACCAGAGCAGATCGATTAATCAAGAATGCCGGATTCTACACTCTCAAAGCCTTTGAAGCCTTTCGCTTTGATGAGGTCACCTTACCGGCCGCGATAACTGCCGAATCTCTGAAGAGATTAGAGTTTATCGACCGCAAAGAAAATCTGGTGCTGTATGGAAATGTGGGAACTGGAAAGACTCATTTATCGATAGCCCTTGGCATAGAGGCCTGTAAAAAAAAGCTTAATGTTCAATTTTTTAGGACTTCAGCCTTAGTCAACAAACTTGCTGAAGCCAAGAAGAACGGCACTTTATCTGTCTTAATGAAGAAACTCAGCAAAGCGGATTTATTGATTTTTGACGAGTGGGGATACGTCCCCCTTGATCGCATGGGTGCACAACTATTATTTGAAATTGTATCCGAGTGCTATGAGCGTAAACCATTAATCATCAACACGAACATTGAATTTTCAAGATGGGTCAATGTGTTTTACGATGAACAGATGACTGGCGCCATTATCGACAGGCTTCTCCACCATTGTCATCTGCTCATGTTTCCAGGACCGAGCAATCGGATGAGGGAATCGGGTTTAAACCAATAGGGGATTGTTACCTTCGGGTTAGTTGTCCGGGTGCCACGAGGGATACCGGAGCCGAAGGCGAGGATATGCTCGCCGGCATCCCATGGACAACAGCGCATGTGGCAAGCTAGAGGACCGAAGGTGCATTTTCCTCCGCAGAGGACAAATGTTCCTTCTGGCCAGCGCCGAGCGTCGTAGCCATCCCCACGGCGGTCTACGTTCTATCCTCCGTAGAGGAATGCCCTGACATGGGATTCCATGTGCTAGTCTTTGGAGTTTAACAACAAATACTTTGACAACTACCGGAACGGAACGCTTCGTAAAGCAAAGCAACGAAAACAGAAAACAGTAACGGGTGATGGAGTAAACAGAGCTGCGATGACATCAAGTGTCATTGCTCGATCAGAAATATTCATCAGTGCAGACTCTTTTTGAACATGTAGCCGGGATAAGTAGAGACTACTAAAGACCCCACTAAAAGACATTGATGGGAGATATTCAAGATGGCTTTTATACGCTGGCGTGGTAGATGCGCGCAGTTATTGACCACAGTGTATGTGGGCGGACGCTCTAAACAAGTTATGCTCACCAACTTGCCTGGCTTTTCTATCGCAGAAGATACCAAACATTACGTGGCGGAGAAATTTCCGGACATATTGGTAGATTGGCTGACCATAACCCGTTCGCTGGCCGAAGGACCCCCGCGTATTTTGAAAGAAAAGACGCCAACGGAGCATTTGGATATGGCAATCGTTGAACAGTCTTTGCTTAAATGGGCGTCTGAGGCCAAAGTTGCGAATCACGCACAACGTCTGTATGACGCAGCAGGAGTATTAACAGAATGGCGGGCAAAATTCTATCGGGAAAATGAATCTGTTGTATGAAAAAAGGAGGTAACCAGATTAATGATTGCCACAAAAAAATACATTCGTGATTTGAGGGAACGATCCTTTCTTAATATCTCTGAAGAGACTGAAAAACGCATTCTTGAAAAGCTTGGGAAGGAACCTGGACTGGACGATGATGGGCACATGCAAACCTATACTGAACAAGACCTTTGGGAGCAAATTAGGAAAATGATCAGGAACTGAATACACGTTAAATGCCTGCAATAGCTATAATAAAATTCCCCACCTTGGGGTGGGGAATTTTATTTGCAAAAGTGGGGAATTTTCACTTGCAAAAAACAAAAATTGAAAATGGAGACTATCAAAATGGAACGACATATTGGTTTATGGGAAAAAGAAAATAGTGATAAACTGGCTGTAGCTGAGTTAATTATTGATGGAAATCATATTGAGTTTTATCGACGTGATTACAGTGAAGTATTTCCCTGTGCTTTCGTTGGTAGTGATAATGACCACAGATATAAGGTGTTTACTTCTGGCTCAGGCAATTATGGTAAACATAGAACACTGGAGAACATTGCAAGCTATAGGGTGTTTTATGTTTTACAGCAAAATTGTGAATTCAAATCAGGGTTAGAAATTGATGATATTAAAACAGTTTCTTTGGTGATTCATGAATTGATTGATTGGATTGCTTTGAAAACTATAGATTGGGGAGCAACAGAAGATGGGGAATTAATAGCAGCAGAAACAAAATTGCCAAGTATGATTTTAAAAGATGGAGACCCTCGTGTTGAAATATATTTTGAATCGAAGAGCTCTTTATTTGACCCAAGTGCGGATAGCAGAACTATGTTTACAATCAATAATCAACCCAGAATACGTGTATCATATGGGGAACCTAAAAATATCCGCCAAGTACACAGTGACATAAGAGCGCTGATGCAATTTTTTGCTTTAATGATTGGATATGTAACGGATGTACTAGATATACGGCTTGAAATACAGGGACAGGATTTAAAGAGTTGGTTGTATATTAATGAAGATTTTTCGTACAATCTAAGAACCCTAGGCATTATAAATAAACCTAGAACTAAGTTGCAAAAAGTTCAAGAAAATTTACATACTTATTTTGAAACCTGGTATACCTTTTACAAAGATGATAAATATGAATTAGTCCGTAGAATGTATTTTATGGGAAATACGAAGAAAAATATTTTTGCTGAAGATATATTAGTTCAATATGTTAGAATACTGGAGGGGTATCATTTAAGAGTTACTGACGAAGAACAGATTGCAAGTGATATAGAAAAAGACATAAAAGAGATGATTTTTACCAATGAAGGAAAAGAATTATTTCAACCGATTTTTGACAAAGCTAATTGGAAATATAACTCAAAGCACGCTAATGATGTTGCTTCGTGGATTGCATCTGGATTCTTAGGAAGAATTAATCTAGCAGAAAGATTGAAAGAATTAGATGACATGTTTTTTAACATCATAGCGTTGAATGCAGAGACCATTAAAAGAATTGATAGGGTAAGTGGAACGGTAAATGAAAGCAAAGAGTCTAGCGCTGTTATCGCCGATTACTATAAAAAGATTGCATCAACTCGAAATTATTATTCACATTACAAAGCTAATCGGGATAACGTATTAGGATTCCAGCAAATGTACGATACCATAAATGTTCTTAAGTCACTAATTATAATGATATTATATTCTCATATGGGAATGTCAAAAGAAGAAATTAGAAAAATCATTATATGGGATTCAGAACTTCATTTCCAAACTATGTGTTTACGACAAGAAGGAGAATTACCAGATCAAATTTAATACGTAATCTAACTTTATGATTGTTTTAG
>JAJZSC010000442.1 GCA_021849995.1 Bacillota bacterium
ATCAAGCATCTGGCCAAAGATATGTACCGGGATAATTGCTTTCGTCTTGGGAGTGATCTTTGCTTCAAGCTTATCTAAATCCATATTAAGCGTAACAGGGTCTATATCGACAAACACAGGAGTCGCTCCTACCTGAGCAACAGTCTCAGCTGAGGCAAAAAAAGTGAACGGTGTAGTTATCACTTCATCCCCAGGCCCAACGCCCATAGCTCTTAAAACAAGCATTAGAGCATCTGTGCCATTAGCCACCGCGACACCATGGGCTACTCCGCAATAGTCAGCTATTTCTTGTTCCAAGGCCTTCATCTCCGGGCCGAGTATATATTTGGCAGAATCAAGGACTTTAAGAACTGCCTGGTCGATTTCTTCTTTAATCGTGAGGTATTGGGCTTTAAGGTCTAATAAAGGAATTGGCATAAGAATCCGTCCTTTCTTTAGGGGGTTTTTGCTTACGGCAACAATTCTTCCTCAGGCACTGGACTGATATCTCTGGCTGGGAAGCCTTTAACAACTGTCTTTTCTGCGGTGTCTTTAGTTACTAGGGCACCTGCTGCTACGAAGGTCTCGGGAGCTACTTTAATGCCGGGTAAGAGGATTGATCCTCCCCCGATTCTAGCCCCTTTACAAATAGTAGCACCTTTGATGTATTTAAAGCGCTTCTCGGTCCGGCCCATGTAGTTATCATTGGTGGTAGTTACCATAGGTGCGATAAAGACACGCTCTTCGATTTCCATATAAGCTGTAATATATGAGCCGGTTTGAATCTTGGTATAGGCCCCTATCTTGGTGTCATTCTCAACCGCCGCTCCACTGCCGATCACTACATTCTGTCCAATCTGGCAGCGTTCACGGACTACAGCTCCATCTCCGATAAAGACTTTGTCTCCATAAGTTGTGCCGGAATAGATAACCGCAGAACAACCGATGGTGCAACCTTCTCCCATCTGAAGAGGGGGTAGATCAGTTGAGGCCTTAACTGTACTTGTAGCCGCAGCCCGGGGTGGCCTGCCCACAGTAGAACTGCTTCCAATGAAGGAATACTTGCCGATTTGTGCTCCGGGATAAACCGTGGAGTGATCCCCGACTTGAATCTCATCCCCTAAGACAGCACCCTCCTGAACAGTTACATAATTCCCTAAGCGGACACCGGCCCCAAGCTTAACTCCTTCAGCTAAGACACAACCTACTCCAAGGGCAGCTCCTTCGCCTATAACTACACCATCGCCGATTACACAAAACGGCCCTACACTAACACTCTCCGGAACTGTTGCACTCCCGGAAATCATAGAATTCTGGGCAAATACAATATTTCCAGTCATTTTATCAGTCATAAATTCACTCCCCTTTCAACATCATTCCACAGTGTGGAGTGATGCCGAATACGCCGAATGAGCAATAGCACTCGGATTCAGATTCGGATTCTACTGCCTACTCTGCTTCCAGCGGGAACACCACAGGCTCTTTAGTCTCCTGACATTTATAAATGGCCAGAATGATCTCTAGGGCTTTTCTGCCCTCTTCCCCTGGTATAGCCGGGTTCCGGTTATTTTTTACTGCTTCAATCATATCAACAATTATCTCGCGGTGACCGAAACCATAAACTGTGGGAGGATCACTTTCTTGCGAGGCAAAGATTTGTTTCTTTTCCTCATCACTGGCCGGAAACTCCCAAGTCTCAATCCTGTTTACGGCAATTCCCCCAACAATAACTGAGCCTGTTTCCCCAAAGACGTTAAGAGTCTCTTCAATATTTTTGGGATAGATTGTCGATGCTGCCTCGATAATTCCAAGTGCACCGCTTTTAAATTTGATTACTGCTACTCCGACGTCTTCCATCTCAATTTTTCTCAGAGCTGTTCTGGTATAACCATAGACTGACTCTACAGGCCCAAACATCCATTGAAGCAGGTCAATGTTATGAATGGATTGGTTCATCAGCACTCCGCCGTCCTGGAGTTTGGTTCCCCGCCAGGGTGCTTGTGCATAGTAGTTTTCATCCCTGTTCCATCGCACTGTCGCCTGGCCGTGAGTGAGTTTGCCAAAACGTCCTTCTTCCAGGGCCTGACGGACAAGTTTAATCGACTTGTTAAAGCGGTTCTGATGGATTACAGATAGTTTTACTCCTGCATCCCGGCAAGCCTGAATCAATTCATCGGCACTCTTTAGCGTCATGGCCATTGGTTTTTCCACCATTACATGTTTGCCAGCTTTGGCTGCATCTATTCCAATCGGAGCATGCAGGTCACTTGGAGTCGCGATAGTTACGATGTCTATGTCGTCTCGTTTAAGAACTTCCAAATAGTCTGTATAAGGAACAGCCCCATACTTATCAGCAAAAGACTGAGCCTTTTCCGGTACGATATCACAGACTGCGACTAGTTCCGCCTCTTCCAAGGCTACTATTGATTCAGCATGCTTAGGTGCGATCCGACCGCAGCCGATAATTGCAAAACGCATCTTTTTATTATCCATTTAATCCATCTCTCCAATCTATTAAATTAAAGTCAAAAGGCAATCAGCCTTAAAAAAAGCCGATGCTTGGGTTCGGCGAGTCACGTCCTGAGTGAATAGTACTGGGGACGTAGACTGAGCTTTTGCAAGCTGAGTTACGTTACAGACGCTCGGACGTACGCTCGCAGACCAAACTAAGGACAAAACTGCTGGATGCAAGCTGCGGGATGCCCTCCAAATTCGCCATCCTTGGCTCAGTTGTCGGCGAGTCACGTCGTGTGACTCGTCCCGCTAAGGTAAGCGCAGTTTCGTCCAAGTTTGCACCATCTGAATATAAGTATTTCTATCGGGGTGGCATAACTGCAACTAAGGCTTCCACCTGCGTCTAAGGACTTGGTGTAAGCCAAGTTTTGTATAGTTATCTGCTCGACGTAAGTCCTCGCTTACTGTAATCGTAACTCGCTTCGAAGATTTGCTTTGGTACAACCTGGTGAAATCACTTGAGCATAACTTTGGTGATTGCTTGAATTGCTTGAACAAGACCCGAAAAGCTACCGAAGGATTTTGGTTTGCATAAGGGAACGGCTTTAAGCGAGCAGGTAACCAAACTTCGCGAAAAGTACGCAGTGGAAACGGGTTGGAAACAGGACGTTTCCAACTGGCCACTGAGGTATAGAAATCTTGGCTGGTGCCAAGCCTTAGCGCAGGCGGCTGCCATAGATGCACTTATGCCACCCGAAAGTATGCTTTTTGAGATAGGTGCAGGAGCCGATTTGGCCAGTTCATCCTTCGCCGTTTGGCTGTCTATTTAAGCTGG
>JAJZSC010000009.1 GCA_021849995.1 Bacillota bacterium
TGCGAGCGTACGTCCGAGCGTCTGTAACGTAACTCAGCTTGCAAAAAGACTAAGTTTACGACCCCAATATTACTTGACCTAAGCATATGCTCTTTCAGGGTACGATAGAAACTATTAAAATACAGGAAAACATGGGGAGGTTTTTTTAAGTGGATAAATACGGGAATCCTGAACAAGCGGGTAATCTTGATTGGGGAGATACATCGTATGAGGAAGCTTTAACTTACCTCTCTAATTTGACTAAATTTGGGATAAACCTTGGACTGGATAGGATAAAAGAGTTATTAAGCAGAGTGGACAATCCCGAGCGAAAATTGCGGGTTGTCCATGTTGGGGGGACTAATGGCAAGGGTTCAACCAGCATTATGATTGCTGAGATCTTGGAAAGGGCTGGATATAAGGTCGGGCTGTTTACCTCGCCTCATCTGCATGATTATCGGGAGCGTATAACTATTAACGGGGAGATGATCCCCAAAAATGAAGTAGTTCACTTAGTTGATTGCCTAAAACCTCATCTTGAGTCACTGGTACAGAGCGGAGTAGAACATCCCACTGAATTTGAAGTAAGTACCGCGATGGCCTTTATGTATTTTGCTAGGGAGAGGGTAGATTTTGCAGTTATAGAAGTCGGACTTGGCGGTGAGATAGACTCTACTAATGTTGTTAACCCACTTATTGCTGTTATAACAAATGTAGGCATGGATCACATGGACTATCTTGGTCAAGATCTTCGGTCTATCGCTGCTGTCAAAGCAGGGATTATCAAGACTGGAACTCAGTTAATTACTGCCTCAGACCGTCCTGAAGTCTTAGAAGTAATTGAAAGCCGGGCTGAGGATTTAAAGGTGCCAGTCTGGAAAGTAGGAGAACAGGTACGTTGGGAGAAAAGATGGGCCGGGGAATTGGAACAGAAATTTGATCTTTTCGGACTGTATTCAATTTATGAGAAGTTAACCTTACGGCTTATTGGAGATCACCAACTAAAAAATGCGGCCACTGCGGTTACAGCTTGTGAAGTACTGACTAGGGAATACGGTATTGAGATTCCTAGGGAAGCGATCTACCGGGCTTTGAAAGAGGTTCAGTGGCCTGGACGCTTGGAGTTAATATCGCTCAGGCCAAAAGTGCTGCTTGACGGGGCACATAACGTTGATGGTGCAATTGTCTTAGCAAAGGCACTGCCGTTATACCAAAGAAAACGCTTAATTTTATGTCTTGGGATGCTTAGTGACAAAGAAAGAGAAAAAGTCGTGGAACTCTTAGTGCCATTTGCTGATGAAGTAATAATCACCAGGGCAAATTCACCACGAGCCGGGAATTGGACTTATTTGGCGGAAATAGTAAGAAGATATAATCAGCCGGTTTATACGATTGAGAATCCACGTGATGCTGTAAATTTTGGGCTGAATCTTTTAGAGTCAGATGATATGCTCTGTATCACAGGATCGCTGTATATGATAGCCGAAGCACGGGAGGAGATACTGAGACTCAAAAAATTAAGATAAGATTAAAAAATTAACACAAACTTAACATAACTCCCGCTTAAATTTGATAAAATACTCGATGGAATTCTAGTTTCGACATTTTATGTGTGGAGGTTTTTAAATGTTTAATTTGTCCAAAAAAGAGGATAAGTTTTTTGCTCTATTCAGAGAAGCTACAGAAGTTGTTTATCTGGCTGCAGAAAAATTAGAATCAATAATGCAGCAAAATTCTATTACAAATGTTGATGCTGAGGCCATGGATGAGATTGAACACAAAGCTGATCAAGTAACTGATGAAATTCTTGACAAGTTAAATGCCACTTTTATTACACCATTGGACAGGGAAGACATTTATACTTTCGCACAGGTCCTAGACGACATAGTTGATCAAACTCAAGGGGCAGTTGAGCGGATGGCTCTGTATAAAACTAAAAAGCCCTCGCCAGCTGCTATTGAACTTGCCCATACTCTTGTTCGCGCTGCGGGACAGTTAAGGATAGCCTTTGGCGGGTTGAACAATATCCATTTCAAAAAGAATGAGATCCTTGCAGCAGTTCAGGAAATATATAAATTAGAAAGCACAGGGGACAGTCTTTATAGGCAGCAAGTTGCCCAATTGTTTGAGTATGAAAAAGATCCTATTGAGATTATTAAGTGGAAGGAAATACTTGAGCATATCGAAGATACGCTGGATTATTGTGAAAGGGTAGCCGATCTCCTCAGAGGCGTGGTGCTAAAGTATGACTGATTTGTCACTGATGCTGGTTGTAGTTGTATTTCTAGCTCTGGCTTTTGACTATATCAATGGTTTTCATGACACTGCTAACGCTATAGCCACTAGTGTTTCAACACGGGCACTCTCCCCGAAAAGAGCAGTTTTCTTAGCAGCAGCTTTCAATTTCATAGGAGCGCTTGTTAGTACTGGAGTTGCTAAAACAATCGCTAAAGACATAGTTAATCCTCAAGTGGTTACCCAGGAAACAGTTGTCGCAGCTCTTGTAGGAGCGACTTTATGGAATTTGCTTACCTGGTATTTTGGAATTCCGAGCAGCTCATCCCACGCGCTTATAGGTGGAATGATGGGAGCAGCAATCTCAAAAGCTGGGGTTGCAATCTTACAATGGAATGGTGTAGTTAAGATCGTTTTGGCACTTATTTTCTCTCCATTGATTGGTTTTTTACTTGGCTTCCTTATAATGAAAGCTTTATTCTATTTATTCGCTGACTATACACCATCTAAGGTCAATAATGGTTTTCGCAGGATGCAGGTTCTTTCGGCCTCTCTGTTGGCCTTCAACCATGGGTCCAACGATGCTCAGAAATCTATGGGAATTATTACGATGGCTTTAATAGCAGGAGGTTTGCAGGCACCTGATCAATTAAACCCTCAATTGTGGGTAAAGATTGCGTGTGCCATAGCAATGGCTTTGGGTACTGCGGCTGGGGGCTGGAAAATTATCAAAACCATGGGTGGGAAAATATTTAAAATAGAACCAATCAACGGTTTTGCCTCCGATCTTAGCTCTTCGGCAGTAATTTGGACTGCAACAATATTTCCGGGATTGCATCTTCCTGTCTCCACTACTCATGTCGTATCAGGGTCTATCATGGGTGTAGGAAGTGCAAAAAGAATATCAGCTGTGCGCTGGGGAGTAGCCCAGCAGATGTTAATTGCCTGGATCGTAACTATTCCAAGTACGGCTCTGGTGTCAGGTTTGGTTTATCAAATAGTTGCGTTCGTTTTCTGACGATTGATTGTTTAGATATTCTCCTTTGGAGTAAAACTCTAATAATTTTGCAATTATCATTGACTGATATGGTATAGATAAATTATTGAACAAGGGGTGCCTGAAGCTTAAAGTTTGAGCAGGAGCACCTTCTTTTTTTGCTTATTAGACCCCTATGTCGTTGAACGGTACAAAGTATAAACATTCCTGACTAGTTAGCAATAGTGCATTTGTGCCGCCTAATTAACATCTGGGATGATTATTGCTTTCCATAATCTGGAGAAGAAGCAAGATGAAAAAGGTCTAAACCGAAGTTCCTATACATAAATAGTCATATAAGGTTGTCCTATCTGGGAAGGAGCGCTCGGTATGAGAAGTTTTCGTTCACTGTCGGCCTACTTTATGCTGTTGGTTGCAGTTGTAATGCTAGTATGGTTCACTTTTGCCATTGGCAGGACTTATATTGATTTGGTAGCCGGTTCTAAGCACTTCTCTGGCAATAAAAAGATGCAAGATGAAGAAATTGTGTTCAAGTTGCCTGGATTAGATTTCTGGACCTGTCAAGTGGGCCTCTTTCAGTCTGAAGAAAACGCTAACAAGGAAAAAGCCAGATTGAAGGAGCTAGGGTGGGAAGCAGAAATTTTAACAGAAAAACCTTGGACAGTTGCAATTGGACTAGGATATTCTGGTGAAGATCTAAAGGTATTAATAGATAATCTAAAGCAAAATGGTATTAATGTTGTGCAGAAGCACTTTAAATTACAGGAACAATCTTATAAAATAGCAGGTAATGGATCTCGTGTGACCGCAAGTTTTTTACAGTCTACGAACAAGTATTTAAGTACAACGGGTGTGTTAGAAAAACAAAAAGAACTAGATGTTTTAGCAAAATATTTCTCTAGCAGCTATCCGCAAGAGCTTCATAACTTTAAACAGATAGTTGAATTAATGAAAGATCTGCCCTCCCAAACTATTCAATTGAAAATGATGGATTTTTTTCTCTATAAAGAGTATAATAATACTTTAATAAGACTGTCTCAAAAAGCAAAAAATCTGTAATAATATATTTAGAGTGATTAATATACCGAACTAAATTGAAGTATTAAGAAAATTAAAACAAAATATTTGCGTTATTTAAATGGCAAGTGATATAATTACTTACTTGTAATTGGTAAAAAGAAATTTATGAAATGGGGGATTTTATTGAAAACATTAAAGATACCTGAGGCGACAATTATTCGTCTTTCAGTATATTCGCGTTATTTGACTGAAATTGACCGTAAAGGTATTGTGACAATTTCTTCAGGAGATATTGCCGACGGAGTCGGAGTCAGCCCAGCTCAAGTCCGCAAAGATTTAGCTTATTTCGGAGAATTTGGTACCCGTGGTGTGGGTTATAATGTAAAAGACCTGCATCGGCATATTTTAAAGATCTTGGGCCTTAGCAGTGACTGGAGCGTTGCGTTGGTAGGCCTTGGCAACCTCGGATTGGCCTTGACTACTTATAAAGGTTTTAGAGAGCGTGGATTTGTTATTACAAGTATTTTTGATAATGACCCTAAGAAAATAGGGACCGTTCTTGACGGTGTTGAAGTAATGCCAATTGATAAATTAGTAGAGGTAGTGGGTAAAAATAAAGCTCAAATAGGTATTATTACTGCACCTTCTGCCGTAGCTCAGGATATTGCTGATTCTCTTGTTAAGTCAGGTGTGAAAGCGATATTAAACTTTGCTCCTATGGTGCTAAATGTTCCGCCTGAAGTTGAACTTCGAAATGTTGACCTGGCAGTTAATCTTGAAGTCCTGACATTTAATGTTGCCTCTCAGCGTTATTAAACTTTTGTTAATCTTTAGTTTATTTATTAATTTAATTATTGTTTAATTATTCGTTTACATATTAGTTTATTATTAGTTTAATTATAGGAAGTATCTTAGATATTTCCTTATAGGGTCTGGATTTGAAGCTCATTGACTAGTTCCTTAGAGAGAACAGTCATGGGCTTTTTTATCATTCACCTTTAAGTCTATAGAGCAGACTCCAAGATTTTCAAATTGACACTAGCTATACTCATAAGTTGACATTGTGGTTATTTGTGGTAATTAAAGCGAATACTAAGGCAAAAATTGTTTAAAGGACTTCAAAGCAAGCATGAGATTGTGTATAATGTATACACGTAAACATATTTTCATTACAAGTTATGAGCATAAAGATATATTAAAAGTAGGTATTGGAAGAGGAATAACATATGCGTCGTGAAGTTGATTTACTAGGAGTCCGAGCGGTTGCGGACGAGGTTTACTATGGAATTCAGACGATCCGGGCGGTAGAAAATTTTCCGATTACCGGGTATAAGCCACATTCTGAACTTATCTGCGCCATAGGACTCATCAAGGCTGCTGCGGCTAAAGCTAATATGGAAATCGGATCATTGAATATGTCAGTAGCTCAAGCAATTGTTCAAGCTTCACAGGAAATTGCGGAAGGAAAATTACATGATCAATTTGTAGTAGATGTGATTCAGGGAGGCGCTGGTACTTCCTTTAATATGAATGCCAATGAAGTTATAGCTAATAGGGCTATTGAAATCCTTGGTGGAAAGAAAGGAGAATATAATAGGATACATCCGAACTCCCATATAAACATGGCCCAAAGCACAAATGACGTATTCCCGACCGCTATCCGGATAGCTTGTCTCAGGGTGGCGGAGGATTTATTGAAAGCGCTTAAGGACCTAAAAGAAGCTATTGAGCAAAAGTCTAGGGATTTTGATGGGGTCATAAAGATGGGACGGACTCACCTTCAGGATGCAGTGCCAATTCGTCTAGGGCAGGAATTCTCAGCTTATGCCCGGATGCTCGCTCGAGATATTGAGAGAATTAGAAAGGCATCTGAATCTCTTTTAGTAATTAACATGGGTGCCACAGCTGTTGGAACTGGGCTAAATGCGGATCCGTTATATATAGAGAGAGTTACAGATTTATTGATCGATTCTACAGGCTTGCCGCTTAAGCGGGCCGAGGATTTAGTGGACTCTACCCAAAATATAGATGCTTTTCTGGAAGTTTCCGGAGCTTTAAAAACCTTAGCTGTAAACTTATCTAAAATTGCCAATGACTTAAGGTTAATGGCTTCTGGTCCAAGAGCTGGTTTTAATGAAATAAATCTACCTTCAGTTCAGCCTGGTTCATCTATAATGCCAGGAAAAGTTAATCCTGTGATGGCAGAAGTGGTTAATCAAGTGTCTTTTCAGGTTCAAGGGAATGATTTTACTATTGCCTTAGCTTGCGGAGCCGGACAATTGGAACTCAATGTAATGGAGCCTGTAATTGTTTTCAATCTCTTACAGTCTTTGGATATCTTAAGGAACGTAATCAGAGTTTTCCGAGAACGCTGTGTGCTTGGAATTACTGCTAATCCGGGTCGATGCAGGGATCTGGTGGAAAACAGTGTAGGGATCATTACTGCAATTAATCCTCACGTTGGGTATGAAGTTGCTTCCTCAATAGCAAAGGAGGCAATTTTAACTGGCCGTTCAGTAAGAGAGATTGTTCTGGAGAAAGGAATTCTAACTTCGGAGGAACTAGATCTTATCTTAGACCCATTTGAGATGACAAACCCTGGTATAGCGGGGGCACAATTGCTCGAAGGATAGCAACTCATTCTGGGCTAGAAAATACTGCTAATGCAAGCTACTCCGGAGCTGACCATGCCCGTTCACCATTGCTGCATCGCTACTCACTCGGCTGCTTCACTACTGTGTCCGAAACCCTTAAGGAATCTGCATGTGAACCTTCGGCACAGTTTACGCTACGCAGCTCTCGCTCGTTTACGCGCCTCCGCAAAATCGGTTCACTGGGCATTGGTCATCTCCTCCGTCTAATTACATGCTTTTGGTGGCATACCTGTGACATGGAGGGCTGATATTTAGAATAGTAAGACAATTGAGTTGGCAAGCTGAACGCATCTATTTCGACAATACCACCAGCTCGAACTTGCGAATTTTGACAGAAGATGCTAAACTTAAAAGTATCAGCCAGGTGCTTACGGCCCTGGCTAATTTTCTATTGGGTAGAAGGGGGAGGAATTATGCCTGTTGGGCGTAATAATTCCGGGGCTGGCCGCACGATCCTCTTGATTCTAACCGGGGCCGCTCTTGGAACACTAGTAGGGTTTGGGCTTGAGAAATATGGCATTTTTGCTCCTTTTTTGCGCCCGGCAGTTATAGATTTTCCTTCACACACTTACTTTGATTTCTTTTTTCTTTCTCTATCTTTTGGTTTCAGGTTAAGCCTTACAGTAGCTACTTTATTGGGTGCACTTGGGGGCTATTACTTATCAAGGAAGTGGTAGACAACATGCTCGTGCTTGCTTCTTCTTCTCCTAGACGGTCGATGCTGCTTGACGAGTGGGGCTATACTTTTGAGATTATAATGGCGTCTGTAGACGAAGAACTGCCTGAAGAAATAAGTCCAGAACGGGCTGTCCGCGAGTTAGCTATGAAAAAGGCGCTCGCAGGCCTTAACAAACGCTTGGAAGCAGGCGGTAGTGAAGATGATGTTATCTTAGGCGCAGATACTGTTGTGGTCTTGGATGGACGGATTTTAGGTAAACCGTCTGGCCCACAGGAAGCTAGAGCAATGCTGGAGGGTTTGAGTGGAAGAAATCATGAGGTGTGGACAGGGGTTGCCTTGGTATCTCCTTCCAGTGGTTCGGAAACAACTGGAATTTGCACAATGGTAAATTTTAGAGAACTTTTGCCAGGGGAAATAGAGTCCTATGTGCTTACGGGGGAACCTCTGGATAAAGCCGGTGCTTATGGAATTCAGGGTGGGGCAGCGAAGTTTGTCAGCAGCGTTGATGGTTCTTATACAAATGTGATTGGCTTACCAATGGAATATCTGTCAGAAAGACTGGCAGTGTGGGGGATATATCCTGTTGACACTGAGTTAAATGAGGTGGAACATGAGTCATTATCGCCTAAAGGACTTACCTGAGGAGCTTTTACCCCGTGAACGTCTTTATAAACTTGGGCCAGAGGCTTTGTCTAACAAAGAGATCTTGGCGATTTTATTGAGGACGGGAATGAGAGGAGAGAATGTTCTCACCCTTGCCGAGCGTCTACTGACTGAGGCAGGAGGGCTTTCAGGGCTTGGAAAGCTAACAGTTCACGAACTTGAACGGTTTAACGGTTTGGGTAAGGCTAAGGCTGCAGAACTTAAGGCCGCTATTGAGCTTGGCAGACGGTCGGTTTCATCTGACCCGCTAACCAGGCCAGTGGTTAATTCCCCTCAGGACGTGGCTCATCTGGTAATGGAAGAGATGCGGCATCTTGACAGAGAACATTTTAAGGTAATTACACTTACTACTAAGAACCATGTTTTAGGGATCAGCTCAATTTCTATCGGGTCATTGAATTCGTCACTTGTACATCCGAGAGAGTGCTTTAAAGAGGCAATTCGCAGGAATTCCAATGCGATAATTCTCTTACATAACCATCCCAGTGGAGATCCTACTCCAAGCCGGGAAGATATCGATGTGACCCGGCGGTTGGCTGATGGGGGGCAAATTCTTGGTATTGAAGTATTGGACCATGTAATTATCGGGGATAACCGATATATAAGCTTAAAAGAACAAGGAGTATTATGAAAAGGCTATAAAGGTCCGCTAAGTATCTGCAGTAACCACAATTTAAAGTTAAACAGAATTCATTAAAAACTTAAAGAGTTTCAAGTTTGGTGAATTATGGAATGAAAAGCTTGGAATACTGATAATCGATAAAAAGTGGAAACGGAAGGAGTCTGCACATGTTTTTCAGCAAAGATCTAGGAATTGATTTGGGTACTGCAAATACTCTTGTGCATATGCGTGGCAAGGGAATTGTTGTTAGAGAACCATCTGTTGTGGCAATGGACATTGAAAAAAAGACTCCCCTTGCTGTGGGGGATAAAGCCAAAGAGATGATTGGGAGAACCCCTAGCAACATTGTTGCTATCAGACCATTGAAAGATGGGGTTATTTCGGATTTTAATGTTACCCAGAAGATGCTTAAATATTTTATTTCTAGGGCTATCGGTACAGAATCTCCATTTGCCCGTCCGAGAGTGGTCATTTGTGTACCTTCTGGTGTCACTCCGGTAGAAGAACGTGCAGTTAAAGAAGCAGCACTTGCTGCAGGAGCCAAAGATCCTATTATAATGGAAGAACCAATGGCTGCTGCGATTGGAGCAGGTCTGCCGGTTAGTGAACCGACTGGCAATATGATTGTAGATATTGGTGGTGGAACTACTGAAGTAGCTGTCATTTCGCTTGGCGGTATAGTTACTAGCCGTTCAATCCGGGTGGCTGGAGATGAGATGGATGATGCCATCGTTGCTCATATCAAACGTAAGTACAACTTAATGGTAGGATACAGAACAGCGGAAGACATCAAGACGGAGATAGGGAGTGCATACATGGCACCCAAGGATGTTACGTATTCTGTTCGTGGACGTGATTTGCTCACAGGTCTTCCTAAAACAGTTGATGTAACCGCTGAGGAAATTCAGGATGCTTTACAAGAGCCGGTTATGGCAATAGTTGACGCTGTAAAATCCTGCTTGGAGAGAACTCCTCCGGAACTGGCCGCTGACATCATGGATCGTGGTATAATGATGGCTGGTGGAGGCTCACTCTTGAGAAACTTGGACAAGCTCATTGCTGATGAGACAGGGATGCCTGTACATCTGGCCGAAGATCCGTTATCCTGCGTAGCTTTGGGAACAGGACGGGTACTTGAGAATGCCGAGATTCTTCGTAAGATAGCCGCTTTACAGAAGAGTTAACAGAGAGCGGGGAGGAAACACAGTGGGGAAGAGAGTGAATGCAACGGGAATAGCTGTTGTCGTCTTCTTTCTGATGCTCGGGGTCCTGGTTAGTATACGGCTAACCGGGCTCGGAAGCCACTTTCCCAATCCTGTTGGAGGGGTATTAAAAAGTGCGTTAAGTCCAGTAGAAGGAGTCCTGTTGCAGCTCGGAAACAGTATACGTAATAATACCAGAGCAATCTGGAGCTTTCGGGCAGTAGAACAAGAAAATGAAGCTCTGCGAAAAAAAGTGGATCAACTAACCGGGGATAACATTCAGCTAAAGGAACAGGTACTTGCAGCCATGCGGTACACTGCCTTGGAGAAGAACTTTAACAGTTCTTCTTTGGCAAAGTATTCGAAGGTAGGAGCTACCATTATCAATCGTAATTCTAATGCTTGGTATCAGACACTTACTCTGAACAGAGGTTCTAGTGACGGGGTTGAAGTAAATAATCCAATTATTGCTGAATTAGGACTGGTAGGTAAGGTTATCTCGGTTACTCCAAAGACTTCTGAAGTGCTCTTAATCCTTGACGGAGAGGGTCAGGTCAGTGGTGTAATCCGGGGAGCTGACGGTTCTGCGACTTTTGGGATCGTTATGGGAACCTATAAACGCGGCTCCCGGTTGGAAGCAGAAGGTAATTTACAAATGGCGTTTAAACGTGATGATAATGTTAACGTCGGCGATTTGGTACTCACAGCCGGGGTTGGTGGTGTTTATCCAAAAGATATCCCAATCGGAAAGGTTAAACAAATTCAGCTTGACAGTTCAGGACTATTGAAGACAGCGTATATTGAACCGCTTGTAGATTTTGATTCTCTCGAAGAAGTTTACATTGTGAAAACGGGAGGAAAATGATGCGTTTTGTTATTATAGTCATCATGTTGCTCCTTAGTCTTGTTTTGCCAGGCACAGTGTTTTACTTTTGGTCTTGGTCTGGGATAAAGCCTGACCTGATTATGCTCTTTGCCATCTATATGGCCCTTCATCACCGTTTATTTACAGGGGTAATATGGGGTGTGGGTGCAGGGATTTTACAGGACTTCTATCTAGGAAGGCATATAGGCATGTATTCTCTTACCCTAACGGTGGTTGCCATATTAACTGGCTGGCTATCTCAACGATGGTATAAAGAGAATTTTCCTTTGATCACTTTGTTGGTGTTAATGGTTACAGTTGTCGGACAGTTTCTCATAGCGTTTTTAAGTCTTGGCGCAGGGTTAGAGTGGTCATTCCAAGACGTTATTAGAGTGGTCCTGGGAGTTTCAGTATATAATGCTCTGTTGGTTCCGGTGACCTATCCTTTGATTCATCGTTCGTTTTTATATGGTGTGCTTCGCTATCGTCCCAAATATGAACGCTAAAACCGGGAGTTGTGTTTGATAGGAGGCTGAATTCTATGGAGGAGAAAGATAGGAAACCGTTTAATCGAAGGCTGTGGGCCTTCGGCACGGTTGTAGTTTGTGTTTTTCTGGTTTTGGGTTTTAATCTTTGGCGGTTGCAGATTGCCGAAGGGTCATATTATGCTACTAAGGCTCAAGGAAATTTCATGAAACTTGTAAGCGTTACCCCCATGCGCGGGGATATCACGGATTCCAAGGGTAAACTATTGGTAACAAGTGAACCACAGTTCGCTTTACGGTTAGACTGGATGGACTTGCAGAAAGCCAAAAATGCCAACTGGAAGGATGTCATAAAGCGGCTTGCGGGTTATATCAAGCCATTTTGGCCAAACCAGGCTCAGTCCCAGGATTCGATTATGGAAGATATCCTAGTAATGATTCAAAATAAACAATGGGAGCGTTATCGGCCTGTCACAATTCTTTCTAATGTTGATCCACAGCTTCAGGCTATTATTGCCGAACATCAGGAAGAACTGCCTGGTGTAAGCGTGGAAGCTTTGCCTGTTAGAACTTATCCCAAGAAAACTATGTCAGGTCAAGTCCTAGGATATGTACAGGAGATTTTTCAGGAAGAAATAGAACAGTTTAATAAGAATCCACTGGCTGAGAAGGATGGCTTTAAATACGCTCCAGGGGATTTGGTCGGAAAAATGGGCATTGAAAAAAGTTATGATTATTGGCTGCGGGGCAAAGAGGGAGTTCAGCAAGTCGAGGTGGATAATAATGCTAAGCCGGTAGCCAAACGATTGATTCAAGCTCCAGAGCCTGGGAAGACTTTACAGTTGACAATTGATGGGGAATTGCAGAAAGTTGTAGAGGATGAGCTTGAGAAAGTAGTTAGAGATATTCAGAAGAATGAGAATCCTCAAGCTGAAGTAGGGGCGGCAGTTGTTATAAACGTAAAGACTGGTAAGATTTTGGCAATGGCCTCCAGACCCTTCATGGATCCAAATGACCTCATTGGCAAGATCTCAGACGAAACCGCAGAAAGATACTTCAGAAGTGAGTCTGCTGCTTCTTTTAATCGCGCCTTGTCCGGTATATATGCGCCTGGTTCGACTTTTAAGATGATTACGGGAATGGCAGCCCTACATGCAAAATTAGTGACTCCTAATGAATACTTTGCCGATAATAAAGGGGCTCTAGGTCCTGCTGCAGTCCAGGCTCAAGCTGTCGGTGAGTGGGGTGGAAACGACTTTGGCCCTGTAAATCTTTTCAGGGGATTAGCTAAGTCTTCCAATATATACTTCCAGGCGATTGGGAGGAGAGTCTTTGACTCAAACCCAGAATTAATGAAACAGATTGCTAACGAATTTGGACTTGGAGTACTATCAGGAATTGACTTGCCCGGTGAGGCAAAAGGTATTGCACCCTCTGCTGAGTGGAAAAAAGAGCAGTATACACCTTACTATGACAAGCTTAAAGAGAAAAAACTAGCGGCTATTGAAAGTGACTATTCTACCAAGATTACTCAAGCTCCGGATGAAAAGAATAAACAAAAGCTGAAAAAGCAAATGGAAGATAAGAAGAAGGAAGTAGATGTCTGGTACAAACAGATGATAAATGAGGCGGTCGACTGGCGGCTGTATGATAGTTTTAATAACTCTATCGGTCAGGGCTACAACACCTATTCACCTTTGCAATTAGCAAACTATGTTGCTACCATGGTTAATGGCGGTAATCATATGAAGCCCTATGTTGTAGACAAAATCATTGACCCCGTTACTGGAAAGGCTGTTTTCGAAAATAAGCCCCAGGTATTAAATAGAGTTTCAGTGTCGCCAGAAACACTTGACACAATCAAAAAAGCTATGCGTGAAGTGACAAGGGGAGAAGGTACTGGATCTGGACTTTTTTATGACGTACCTGAATTTACCGGGGGAGGAAAGACTGGTACCGCCCAGATAGGTTCAAAGAATACTATCTCGGGGGACTTATATAATGGTGTATTTGTGGCTTTTGCTCCATATGATGATCCCCAGATTGCTTTTGCAGGGGTAGTAGAATATGGTTATCATGGTAGTACAAGCGCCGGTTATGTCGCTAAAGCAGCTTTCATGAAGTATTTTGGCTGGAAGTCAACGAATAACGATTAAAAAACGAGGAAAATAGTCCTCGTTTTTTTGTTCTAGATAAAGGGAATTGAGCATAGGTTGTAGAATTTATATGAACGTTTAAACCCATAAATTTTATTGTACGAAATAGACATGTAATGGGGGATTGACAGCTTGACTCGGACAGAACATGTAGCCCTAAAAGGGACCCGCGAAGGATTGGTTTTATACCTTGATCCTCAAGCGGATTTCACAGTACTAATTGATGAACTACAAAGGCTTCTTAAGGATTCTGCACAGTTTCTTAAAGGTGCGGCTGTTCGGTGTTTCGGAGGAGAGAGAGAGTACACCGATTTAGAAAAGCAGGATTTGGCGGACACTTTGAAGAACCACGATTTAGAGTTCGTTGGCTGGTTGCGAGCGGAGGATGTTTATGTGCCTGGAAAGTCGAGCTCTAACCCGGTAAGGGAACAGGGGGTGCAGCGTGCACTTGATGAGGGAATGACTGAGGGCAACTGTCTTTTTATAGAGAAAACCTTGCGTTCCGGCAAAAGTATTCAGTTTGATGGACATGTGGTAATAATAGGTGACGTGAATCCCGGAGCGGAGGTTATCGCAAGCGGAAATATTGTGGTTCTTGGAGCAATTCGTGGAGTAGCTCACGCAGGGGCTACCGGCGACCGCAATGCTATAGTGTATTCTTTCTTCTTGGCCCCGACTCAATTAAGAATAGCAGATCTAGTGACCAGAGCGCCGGAGGATGGTGGAGAGTCTCGCGGCCCCGAGATTGCCAAGATAAAGGATAACCAGCTTGTAGTTGAAGGGTTATCCATTAACGGAGTTAAGAAGCTTTTATACTAAATCTTGTGAAAGGTAGGTCTAATTATGGGAGAAGTAATCGTTGTGACATCCGGAAAAGGAGGAGTGGGCAAGACCACTACATCGGCAAACATTGGAACTGGTCTCGCTTCAAGTGGTCATAAGGTTGTATTGGTAGACACTGACATAGGGCTTCGTAATCTGGACGTGGTCATGGGACTTGAGAACCGGATAGTTTATGATATCGTAGATGTCACAAGTGGAAATTGCAGACTAAAGCAAGCTCTGATTAAGGATAAACGTTTTGAAAATCTTTATTTGTTGCCGGCAGCCCAAACAAAGGATAAAACAGCAGTAAGTCCGGATCAGATGAAAACCTTAAGTGCAGAGCTAAAGAAAGAGTTTGACTATGCGATAATTGATTGTCCAGCGGGTATTGAACAAGGGTTCCGTAATGCCATCGCAGGTGCAGACAGAGCAGTGGTAGTAACTACACCTGAAGTCAGTGCAGTTAGGGATGCCGATAGAATTATCGGGCTTTTGGAGGCCGCCGAGCTTCACAGTCCTAAACTTATAATCAATCGTATCCGCCCGCAAATGGTAAAGCGTGGAGATATGATGGATATTTCCGATATCTTGGATATTTTGGCTATAGATTTATTAGGTGTAGTTCCAGAAGATGAAAGTATCGTTGTCTCTACTAACAGAGGGGAACCGGCAGTAATGGATCATTCGTCCCGTGCTGGAGAAGCCTACCGCAGAATTACCAGACGTATCCGTGGGGAAGAAGTACCTTTGATGAACCTTGATGTGCCTGATGGGCTCATGGATAGACTCAAAAAACTTATTGGAATGCGTTAAGAGCTTGGCACAGATAGGAGGAATAACCCATGATGTTAGAGTTTATTAGTCGTATGCTGGGTAAAGAAAGTGCCTCTAAGAATATAGCCAAAGAAAGATTACGGCTTGTCCTTGTCCATGATCGTGCGAGCATTTCTCCACATATGTTAAATAAGCTTAAAGAAGACCTTATAAAAGTTATTTCAAATTATATGGAAATTGATGAATCGGCCTTAGAAGTTAACTTAAACCAAGACGAGCGTGAAGTAGCTTTAGTAGCTAATATTCCCGTTATTAAAATGCGTCGTGACTATGCCGCTAAAAGCTAATAGCTAATAGAATTTTTAGGCTATCGTTATAATATTTGACCTTCCGCCTGTGTCTAAAGACTTGGCGTAAGCGTGGTTTTGTATAAGCAGTGTTATGAAGTCAGATACCCCGCCTATGGCGGGGTATCTGACTTGGTCATCTCCAGCACCTGATTGGCAACAGCCGCTTCCGTCTTCCCCAAAGGCTCGAGGCTAGTCGTGTTTTCTTTAGCTTTTATGATATAATAAAGCTATGCTGATCACTTGAACGGAGTTGGAAAAAGGGGAAAAAGCCAATGATTGATAAACGTTCAATCCGGAATCTTGATTTCGTTTTTTTGCTATGTTTGTTTTTGCTGTTAGGGGCTAGTATTTTAATCTTAAGTACAGCTTCCCTTAATGTTTTACGGTCTGATCCTTACTACTATGTCGAGACTCAAACTATGTGGATCTTAACCGGTCTAGTGCTCATGACTATAACCACGGCAATTGATTATCAGAAATACCGTCGGTTATCCTGGTGGATTTATGGCTTGAATATTGCTCTATTGCTGGCGGTTTTTGCGTTTGGGACCTCGGCTAAGGGAGCTCAGCGCTGGATTCCTGTCGCAGGAGGCTTTAATATACAGCCTTCGGAGTTTGCCAAACTCTTTATTATCTTAACCTTTGCAGATTTCTTGGCGAAGAGGCAGGGTAAGCTAAACCGCTACCGTGACTTCATTCCCCCATTTTTGTTTGTTGGAATACCAATGGCACTGATCTTTAAACAACCTGACCTAGGAACCACTTTGGTTTTTGCAGCGATTTTTATCGGTATGATGTTTGTTGCCGGGGCTAATCCATGGAAGTTTGGTTCTCTTTTGGTTGGGGGAGCCTTGGTTGTAGGTGTCGCCTTATGGTTACACTTTTCCACAGATCTGCCATCATGGCTCAAGTTTGCCGAAGGTCTCCCTCTCCCTATGAAAGAATATCAGTTAAAACGCCTTACAATTTTTATGAACCCTGAATCTGATATATCGGGAGATGGTTACCATATAATCCAGTCCATCTGGGCCATTGGTTCAGGTGGTTTGTGGGGTAAGGGTTATCGAATGGGAACTCAGGGACAGCTTAACTTTTTACCTGAACACCATACGGATTTTATTTTCTCGGTATTTGGAGAAGAGTTTGGCTTTATCGGAACATCTACATTGCTCTTCCTTTTCTGTATCTTCTTGTTAAGAGCGGTAAGTATCGCAGTTAAAGCAAAAGATTTGTACGGAATGCTGGTCGTTGCTGGAATTGTGTCTATGTTTGCCTTTCACATACTTGTAAATGTCGGAATGACTTCCGGGATTATGCCTGTTACTGGCATTCCCTTGCCGTTAATTAGCTTTGGTGGAAGTGCTATGTGGACCAATCTGATTTCGATCGGGGTTTTGCTGAGTATCAATCTGCGAAGGCAGAGGTTGATGTTTTAGGGGAAAGGCTACTTAAGTATTTGCAGAAATCATCTCTGAAGGATTCGTTAGTATCTGTAGAAATTACCTATTAAAAAATATTCAAAGAGAGAAGGCTGCTGACATCTGTATGGTCAACAGCCTTCTCTTTTAATTTAAAAAAATATTTAACGTATTTAATCATTAGCTTCTCGTATAGCAGGTAATAAGTTACTGTGTTCTTCAATCCGAAGCATTTGGATATCTCTAACAGAGGGAGAAAACCAAGGGAATTTTCTTGCAAGTCCTTGAACCGCTAACACAGTTTTAACAGCGTCCACAGTATTGTCTCCGAAATAAACACTTCCTTGTTGATGTCCAAATCCTTTAGATTCTAGATATATTCTAATTTCATTATATGCATTATTATGACTTTGATTATGGTAATTCTCGGACAATGCCTGTGTGTCCAAGTCGAAGGCTATGGCATACATACTAGAACCTCCTTCCCTTAAGGACATTTTAACAAACACCTCCAATGAAAGCAATTATAACATGGTAAAATTTGAAAACATTATTAGTATAACCAAACTTCTATAATGATATGACATTGATCTTGTAGTTCTATTTTTTTTGTTCCTTCATAAGAATTACTAAGTGTACGAGCCTGTCTCGGCATTTATATGGATGAGTGTCTTTTTGC
>JAJZSC010000443.1 GCA_021849995.1 Bacillota bacterium
TTCCACTTTCTTTTCTATGCGCTCTAATGTTTCGTCTGTTTTTTGATTATGTTCTTTTTGCATTTGTCTAAAATCGTATATGCCACCAAATTTATCAGTCATTCTATGCTCTAAATCGACTATTTGACGTGATATTGCTTCCTGACCGGTTCTAAGCTCTTCATAATTGGTTGTAAGCTGTTTCTGACCGGTTCTAAGCTCTTCATAATTGGTTGTAAGCTGTTTCTGACCGGTTCTAAGCTCATCCTGACCGGTTTTAAGTTCTTGTATCTCTTGCAAGAGTTGAGCGAACATCTCCATAATCTTTTCGTCCAATTTGGATAACCCCCTCTCAATAAATTATAGCATGATCTTCTCTTTTTGCATTAGCTGAGTCTAAATAATTCCAATCAAATTCACCTCAAATTCATTTGGTCTTCAGGCTGTTAACTGATAATATAAAGTTTTTAGTCATGGTCATTAATAGTACTTGAAAAGCCTTTTTGCTTCGTGTTACAATAAAATACAATTAAATATATGGGAATGAGTAATTCTTTCCTGAGAGGAAAGAATTGAAAAGGGAAGTCAGTTGAAGCTGACGCGGTGCCCGCCACTGTTAAAGGGAGTTAATTCACATAGTGTCACTGGAATATATCCGGGAAGACGTGAGTTGATGAAGATCTTGAGCCAGGAGACCTGCTCATACCAAACGCTTAGCTACCTACGGGATGTTAGGGAGGTGAATACTTGTGTCTTTGGTACTCTTGCCTGATACTGGTTAGAACTGTGTCCCCTTCCGTTTGGCGAAGGGTTTTTTTATTGTTAATTTTTTTAAAATTGTTTTTATTCTTGGTTTTCCGAACAGCTATGGAGGTAAACAAAAATGATTATACTTTTGGGAGAAACGGCTGCGGCACGTGAGATTGGTGAACGTCTCAAAAACAGGGGGATTCAGTTTAACCGAATAGAAACCTGGACGGAAAAGGCCTGTTTGCAGACGCCTTCTGTAATTCTGGATGCTAGCCATCCTTCCAACAGTGTCAAGTTTACCTCGTTAAGTCAATGGTGTGAACAACGGGGCATTCCGTATCTCAGGTTAGAAAGACCTGAGACTAAGATACCTGCCAGCCCCTTGATTTTTCCAGTATATAACTGGGAGGAAGCTTTGCTGCAACTGGAACAACGTGTAGACAGATTGTATCAAGAGAAAGGACGACCGGTAACGATCTTTGTTACTACAGGCAGTCATCAACTAGAAAGTATTGTGCGAAGTTCCTTTGCCCATTCTTCCCGCTTTGTTGTGCGGGTTCTTCCGGATGGACGTTTAGTGCAAAAATGCCGGGATATGGGTATTCATCCCAGGGATATTTTAGCTATGCAAGGACCTTTTTCCAAAGAGATAAACAAAGCACTATTTAAGTTTTATGGAGCAGATATTCTGTTGACTCGTGACAGTGGTCGTGCCGGTGGGACGGATACGAAAATATCTGCGGCCTTAGAGCTTCGATTAGAAATTGTACTTGTCAAAAAAAACAAAGCTAGCACCGATTCAACCGTAAATAATGTAAATGAATTACTGGATTGGGTTGAAAAAATGGTATTTAAGTGAAAAACAAGGAGGATAATTGAATTGCAAAGAGCTAAAAGCATATTACTTGCTGCTGTTTACTGTTTATCAGTGTTTGTCATATTTCCGAATAACGTCTATGCCATGCACATCATGGAAGGGTTCCTACCCATGAACTGGGCGGCCTTTTGGATGATCGTCATGCTGCCCTTTCTCATTATGGGCTTACGTTCAATCAACAATACTATCAAAGATAGCCCCAACCTTAAAATGCTGCTGGCTATGTCCGGAGCTTTTGCCTTCGTTCTCTCGGCTCTGAAAATTCCTTCCGTCACAGGAAGCAGTTCTCACCCTACTGGCGTCGGCTTAGGAGCTATCCTTTTTGGGCCATCGGCTATGAGTGTTCTGGGTGTTATCATCTTAATTTTTCAGGCTGTTCTTCTGGCCCACGGTGGCCTTACTACTCTCGGAGCTAATGCCTTTTCTATGGCTGTAGTTGGGCCTTTCGTTTCTTATGGTATATATAAGGGCTTGCAAAAGCTTGGTGTATCCAGAGGGATTTGTGTTTTCTTTGCCGCAGCAGTGGGGGATTTCATGACTTACATAACGACCTCTTTACAGCTTGCTTTAGCCTTTCCGTCAGCTCAAGGCGGTGTAATGGCCTCGGCGGTCAAGTTTATGAGTATCTTCGCCATAACCCAGATTCCTCTGGCGATCAGCGAGGGCTTACTTACGGTCTTAGTGTTTAATCTATTAAGCACATACAGTAGTAAGGAATTACTAGCTCTGGAGGTATTTAGCAACAAAAAGCATGATAATGAGGTGAAAGCATGAAACAGGTTGTGAAAAACATTATTTTAGTTGTACTCATCATAGCTTTGGCGGTTCTACCTTTTATCATTAAATCCGGTGCGGAGTTTGCCGGAGCTGATGACCAGGCGGAAAAAGCGATCAGTACTATTAATTCAAATTATCAACCGTGGTTTAAATCGGTTTGGGAGCCGCCAAGCAGCGAGGTGGAATCATTTTTGTTTGCCTTGCAAGCTGCCTTGGGAAGTGGGATAGTCTCTTTTTATTTGGGTTATAAAAAAGGGCAAAAAAGCCGTAACGAAGTGAGGCAACATGATTCATATTGATCATTACGTTCATGTCAACAAACTTCTTAAAGTCCATCCTGCGGAGAAATTTGCTTTGGCAATAGCAACCATGGTGGTCTGTCTGGTCTCAACCTCGATCATTATTCCAATAATCGCACTGGCTATGATGTCTGGATTGAGTATATTTAAGGCGGGTATCCCAACTAAGTTTTTTGTCCGCCTTATGCTGTTACCGATCGCATTTCTTCTGATTGGTGAACTAACCATTGCTTTTTCTATATCGGGTCAGGCAACTGGTTTCTTGTATCATTATGCTTTTGGGAAATACATAATTGGGGTTACGGCCCAGGATTGGCAAACGGCAGTTAGTCTTTTTTTCAAGTCGTTAGGAACTGTTTCTTGTCTGTATTTCCTGGCACTTACTACACCCATGTTGGAAATCATCTCCGTACTCCGTAGACTTAGAGTCCCTGCTCTTTTTGTCGAATTGATGAGTCTTGTCTATAGATTTATCTTCGTCCTGCTGGAAACTGCAGCAGCAATTCACATCTCCCAGAGTTCCCGGTTAGGTTACGTATCTATGAAAAGCTCTTTTCGTTCAACCAGCCACTTGTT
>JAJZSC010000010.1 GCA_021849995.1 Bacillota bacterium
ATATATCCACTGATGCCGCCAAACAAGGTTCCAACGACTGTCGATAACAAAACTGACAGGATTGACACGCTAAGGGATATTCGTCCTCCATATAAGATTCTTGAATAGATGTCTCTACCCATATTGGTACTATATAAGCACTAGCAAACGATCCGAATGAACGGGTTGGATGCTTGTGCTTATTTAAATATAATAAGGGGAGAAATGGCCTGGCGTACTTCCCATTGGATTTCGCATCCGTTGGATAATCTGCCAGCCATCCCGTTATTATGTGCGTTCGATTAAGCAGGTTGAAACCGAGAGGCTTTCGTGTAACTAACCAATATGAATGGTAATAAGCGAGGATGGATGCCAACTTAAATATTAGGAGGAGTAGTATGATCAGTGTCGGGATTGACATTTCAAAGGGGAAAAGTACAGTCTGTTTTATGAAACTATATGGTGAGGTGCTTCATAAACCGTTTGAGGTGAAACACACCGAAAGTGACTTGAAGCATCTGGTAAATCAGATCAACACACTTACAGAGGAAACCCGTGTCGTTATGGAGTCGACTGGAGCATACCATTATCCAGTACTAGCATATCTGAAAGAGCATGGTATTTTTACCTCTGTTATCAATCCGTTGGTAATGAGCAAGTATGCTAATGTAGCAATCCGCAAAGGCAAGACAGATAAGCTTGATGCCATTAAGATAGGGAATTTTGGTATAGATCACTGGTATCATCTAGTAGATTACTCTCCAACGGCAGATGTGTATGATGAGTTAAAAACACTCAACCGTCAATATCTAAGCTACATATCTATGCGTATCCATTCGAAACAGACGCTTGCAAATCTGCTGGATCGAACAATGCCAGGGATAAAAACACTCCTTTGGAATCGCTCTGACGTACCGGATCGGGACAAATTGTGCGACTTTGTAAAGGAATATTGGCACTTTGACAACATCACACGTATGTCTGAGGTCAGATACATCAACAACTATAACAGCTGGGCAAAAAGAAAAGGATACCGAGCCAGCACGGAAAAGGCGAAGAAAATCTACGCACTTGCACTGGAGGGCATCCCCACTTTGTCTTCCACTACGCCATCGACCAAAATGCTCGTAGAGGAAGCAGTTAAGGTCCTGCACATGATAGACACGACCCTTGCGAGTATTTTAGCACGGATGAGAGAATTGGCAAAGTCGCTGAAAGAGTATGAAGTTGTCATGGCTATGCCTGGAGTAGGTGAGATACTCGGACCAAGGATTATAGCAGAGTTAGGAGATGTACGACGCTTTCATAGTGGGGGAGCTGTCATAGCGTATGCTGGCCTTGATGCACCACCGTTTCAATCAGGCAACTTCACTGCTACAAAGCGAAGCATATCCAAACGTGGCTCAGCTTCTTTGCGTAAGACAGGATATGAAATCATGAGGTACATAAAGATGAGCAAGCCGTCTGAAGATGACGCTGTTTATCAGTATATGCTTAAGAAAGAAACTGAAGGAAAGCCAAAAAAAGTTGCCAAAATCGCTGCGTTGAACAAGTTCCTACGTATCTACTATGCTAGAGTAAAAGAGGTTTACGCTGCAGCCTAAGACTCATTGTTCAAACCGGCCAGTTGCCTTTCGGTATCTGGTCAGCTTTGCTATACTCATATTTATATTGATATTTCCTGAAATTTATGGTTGACTTTTATTAGCAGGATTATCCATATTAATGATATTTCTGCGATTGATGAAGCTTGCCAGAGGAAATATTCGTATCTGTCCGACTTCCTGAGACACAAAAAGATTTCATGGGAAAGTCATTTTTTTATGTAAGACTTGACACAGGCTAATGATAGAGTTACAGAGGACATAAATAGAATAGCTTAAATTTCTAGATGTTTTTATAAAGAAGACTCTATATTTGGAATTTATATTTCAATATAATCTTGAAAAATGAATTTAACCTGCTATGATGATTATAAAATGATCTAGGAGCATGTTTATGTTTAATCATTCAGGAAATTACGAATTTCAGATATCCAGAAAATATGATTCAAGGAGTTATTATACTTTTACTCCTAAACCACTTTGCAGATTGACAGATAACGTGCTGCCGATGGACGAGCAAATGATGATGTTGATTTCGCAAGCGCACAGGCTTCTGGGTATCCTTGAAGGCATTTCAAAGTATGTACCAGATATTGACACATATATAAACTTGCTCATGAAAAAAGAGGCCCATTTATCCTGCCAAATTGATGGGATAACTACACCTTTTTATGATATCCTTGATTCTAACAGTGAGAAAAGTAAAAATGCAATGGCTATATTAAACTGCGTGACGGCTATGCAGTACGCTCAGAGTGAAGCGGTATCAAATCAACTAATATGTGAAATTCAAGGCATTGCATTGAAGGATAGTGGCTGCAAGAATATTGGAAAGTTTAGAGAAACGCAAATTTTTCTAAAGCCCTATGTTTCCTCAAATATACAAGAGTATAATCCCACTGCGCCGGAAGATCTGGAATCAGCTTTAGATGACTTTGAAAAATTTATGACAGCAGACGACAACATTGATGTACTCATAAAGTCTGCACTTGTTCATTACCAATTTGAAATAATCCACCCGTTTGAAAAAGGAAACGGCAGAGTTGGGAGAATACTTGCCATGTTAATGCTATTGCAAAATAAAGTGTTGTCAAAACCGGTTATCTCACTGTCATATGATTACTTCCATGATAAGGCTGAATATTTTGATAGGCTTTCAAGCACACAGCTCAATGGGAATTATGCACAGTGGGTGAAATTTTTTATCAAAGCTATAATCGTAGCGGCAGACAACTCTATAAAACAGATAGAAAGCTTTATTGCTATAAGAAATAAGAATATAGAAAAAATAATAATACTCGGTAAGGCATCAAAGAATGCTATGCTTGTGTATAAGTATATTGAAAAAAATCCCATAATAAAGATACCATCCGTCGCCAATGAATTAGGCTATTCTTTTAATACGGTGGCCAAAGTAGTAGAAGCAATGGTTGGCTGTGGAATATTGAAACAGGCGAACAACCAATCAAGGCACCGGCATTTTATATATGAGGATTACGTAAAGATATTTGATATGGTTTAGAAATTAGTTTAAATGGCGGTGAATGCATGGTTAGAACAATACATATTCTCTGCGCATCACTCACAGGAATCATAACCCTTGGACGAGCAATAAGCGATGACAACATGCTAAACAATATGGCAGGGTGAAAATAGTGAGCTTTCCGCCATAAAAAATTTGATACTCTATATGAAAGATAAATAGAGGGGGCGGAGAAGTATGCCAAACTTAAATGCTAAAGAATATGCAAGTTTTGAGAGTATTAAACACATTTCAGAAGATGGTTCCGAGTTCTGGTGTGCTCGAGAACTTGCTACTGTGCTTGAATATTCACAATGGAGGAATTTTGCAAAAGTAATAGACAAAGCAAGAATTGCTTGCAAAAACAGTGGATATGACATTGACGACCATTTTGCTGAGGTCAGCAAAATGGTTGAAGCCGGTGTATCTTCAAAGCCTGTATTGGATTTTAAACTAACTCGATATGCCTGTTTTACCTTATTGTACAAAACGGTGATCCTCGAAAAGAAGTAATAGCACTTGGGCAGACTTACTTTGCAATTCAAACTAGGCGGCAAGAGGTTGCAGACTATTTCAATCAGCTTGATGAAGATAATAAACGGCTTGTTGTGCGCGGAGATGTTAAGCAATGGAATCAAATGCTTGCAGAGGCGGCACATAATGCAGGAGTTATAACCAACGAGGAATATGCGACATTTCAAAATGCAGGATATATGGAGCTTTATGGTGGATTAACTGTTGCGGGAATTCATACTAAAAAAGATCTTAAAGAGAATGAAAAAAATCTTGATTTTATGAGTAGCACAGAACTGATAGCCAACTTATTCAGAATATGCCCGCACCAACCCGTAGTATCACAGAAGTTGCGAGGGAACAGATAAAGAAACTGAAAAGTCAAAAAAAAATTGATGCTGGATGAATAGCAATGTTATGAAAACACCATAAAGGAGACATTAAAAATCTGTTAGCATTGCCTCTTGTTCCAACTTCACACAGTGATTTATCATATAGTCGATACACGAAACGCAATCGCTGAGTTCAGAATATTGTTTGAGCCAAGCAAGCTTAATACCGTACTCCGGTCGAAATGAGACAGCGAATTCTGCATATTGTACTAATTCCTTTTTCCCCATACGATATGGATATACCTTTCGACGTAATTTCCCTTCTCAATCTGGCGAGCATAGAAAATCCCCCATAATCTATATCTCCCCAATGGCAAAACTCACAATTATTTGGAATCGCATTTGCAACTGCCTTTAAAAAAATACGTTTGGCTGGGCTGAATTGTCTTCCGTGGAATAGTACTAATTCGGCAGTGTTTTTATGCTTATAAATGTACTCAATATAATTTGCACGGTTTTCAATTGATAATACTCGGCCTATATGAGGTGCTATGTGCAGTTGACCACGCCGTATATCGTTAGTATTTACAGTCCCGCCAAATCGCATTGGGGTAAAATCAACGGAACCGTTTTGAAAAGAGATTGTTACCGGCCCACAGAATTCAAACTGTTCCGGATATCTTGTAATGCCGATTTGCCTGAGCAGATCTTCTTCCGTAAACTTGTCATCGAAGTCTAAATACTTTTTAAGAATTCGAACCAATCGGGCTCGAATTGTTTTTTCAAACCGCTTTGAATCATTCAAAACAAGCCCCTGTGATCATCCCTGACGTGATTCTTATGATGAATCCAATGGTAGGGTTGAGGAAGGATTCCCTTATCCAGCCCAAATAGTACCATGAGAAAATCATAAAAATGATTAACGCCAAGAGAAACTTGACTTGAACTTAGGATACAAAGTAAACGCGCCTTCCAGTGTAAAAGTTCCTTATTAAAGCTTTGTCATTTCAGCGAAAGTATGGCTCGTTGTCATTACTGGATGGTAAAATTTCCTCTGCAATTTCCATTTCAATAAAAGGAACCATCATGGTGTTTGTTCGGGTTTTTCCTATTCGGGCACGTCTAATCCTTGGGGCATGGATAGTGCCAGCCTGTGCATACCACCCCATAAGATCGTATATTAAGAGAAGGGATGCACAGGCCCGATCCTAAAGACAATAAACAGCAGGGATTAGCTGCTGCTATGAAGAAATATTTAATGCGTTGGTTGAGAAGATAGAAATTCTCACGCAACGCATTTTTTTAAAAGTAAAGAGTGGTATGAGGGTGGTGGAAACAGAAGAGTAAAATTAGCTGAAGGGACAGTCATCGTTCTTAAAAATCGCAATGACTTTGATGGTGAATTAAAATTAAATTAAATGTGTTGCATAGCAGGAAATCCGCACCGGACCCCGAATTAGTATTTTAATACTAATTCGGGGTCCGGTGCGGATTTCCTGCTATGGTAAGCTTGTTTGGATATATCTAGATACAGCCAGAATTATCTCTTTCTAAGTGGATTAAAATGAGCATAATACTTATTGAGTTCCCTGGAAGGTGCACATTTCAGACCAGTAGCTATATAATATTATTAGAAGTAATTAAAGTCTATTTTAATAAATTATACTCATTGACTTAGTTTCTTAGATATACTATACTTTAATTGTAGATACAAACAAGTATCTAAAATCAGGTGAATCCCTACCAAATAGTGGGATGCTGTAAAATCAGGTTATTCTCAACCAAAAAATGAGAAGCTGTAAAATCAGGTGAGTCCCTACCAAATAACGGGATACTGTAAAATCATTAAGGCAAGGGTAAAGGCTTTAGTCTTTACCCTTGCCTTTTATAGGAGCCAATATGATTAAATTAAAGCTTTACAATATTTCAGATGAATATATAAAATATCTACTTAATTTTGATAGGAAAGTCTTTTCTAATAAAGAAGAAGATAGAAAAAAGGAAAGAAAGTATTTAGGAACTGTATTACATATTAATGATTTAAAATATTTTGTGCCTCTTTCATCGCCAAAAGAATCTGACTATACATGGATTGATGGTAAAAAAGTAATTCGCAAAAGTGTTATACCGATCATGAGAATTGTCGTAAAAAATAATTCCGGCAATGACGAATTAAAAGGGACCTTGAAATTTAGTAA
Organism: Bacillota bacterium; assembly: GCA_021849995.1. GTDB lineage: Bacteria > Bacillota > Desulfitobacteriia > Desulfitobacteriales > Desulfitobacteriaceae > JAJZSC01. The sequence continues at coordinate 6,149 of JAJZSC010000010.1, forward strand.
TATGATTCCAGTTCCAGATTGTGCTTTGATTGATTATGATGTTAATAATGAAGCAGATGAGGACTATAAAATTCTTGTTACAAAAGAAATTTCCTTCATTAAAAGTAATTCGGAAAGTATATTAAAAAATGCTCAAGTAATTTATAACCAAAAAACAAATAAATATAATATTAACTATCTTAAAGACACTGTCGAATTTCTTTTATTAGAGCAAAAATGTAAGGAATACGAAATTGTTAAGCAATGCTTAGAAAACCTATCTCAACAAATTGCTGTCGCGAAAGATACTACTAAATCATAGACCTTCCTAAACGGAGGTCTTTTCTCTTTCCCAAAATTGGTTAATAAGCATTGTTTAATAGAGCCAGTAAAATTTAAAGGGATTGATCATTTTGGTTATAGGTTCATAGCTTGAAAAATAACTCAGCTTAATGTAAAAATGGGTACACAAAACTAAGGCTTTGAACGCCCCGAAAAAATCAAGTTTAGTTAAGCCACAGGAATGTCAGTAGCTTTAATAAGACCCTGGGAAATTAGAAGTTTTATAGCCTGTTTAATAGCTTTCTCTTTCTGCTTTTCCACCATTTCTTGTGGCATATCGATTTTATACAGATCACTCGGATTAAATATTTCACCCGTAACAAACATGTGATATATGGCGGTGAGTATCATCCTTGCGATAGCGATAATGGCTCTTTTTTTGCCTCTTCTTTTACTAATGCGTTCGTACTTGACTCTGTAATAAGGAGAGATGTTCGATTTCACGGCTGCATGGGCAACTTGTACCAATGCAGGTTTGAGGTAGACACCAGCACGTGTTATACGAACAGATTTTTTCTTACCATCAGATTCATTGTTGCTCAGTGTTGGACCCGCCCAGCAGCACAAACGCTTGGGTTTGAGGCGTACGGGGAACTATATTTACCAGATTGTTTTTTGATGAACGTCTGGCCTTTTTTGTTTTTCTTGGATTATTTTTGTTTATCTTGGGAGGAAATGAAGGAAAAATGTGGAATGTGGTAAGGAGGATATATTGAGATTTGGAAAACCTATAGGGTCCGATACGCTGGGCACTTCGAATAGATTTTGCAGGGGGATGTTAACTTTATGAAATTCAATTTGAGAGGTCGTTTAGCTAACTTTGATTTACCTGTATCTAAAGCTATGAACCCACTTTTCGAGGCTATTGTAAATTCCATTCATGCTATTGAAGAAATTTTTTTAAATGATATTGAAAATAACGGAATAATTCAAATAACAGTAATAAGAGATGACCAGTTACAAATAGATCCAAACGACCGAACCCTTGAACCGATTACAGGATTTATTATAGAGGATAATGGGGTGGGATTTGATGATAATAACTTCGATTCATTTGATACATCAGATTCTATTTATAAACTCAAATTAGGAGGAAAAGGTGTAGGAAGATTCACATGGCTTAAAGCTTTCAATACGATAACAATTGAAAGCGTATATGGTTTAATAGACAAAACAAAACGAACTTTTGAATTTATCGATTCTGATGGGATCATAAATCCAGTAACTGATCCTGTAAATAATAGCGCTAAAACGTATAGTAAAGTAATGCTTTCTGGGGTTCTTGGTAAATATCAGAAACAGTTGCCAAAACGACTTGATGTTATTGCATCTAAGATAATCGAACACTGTCTTTCTTATTTTGTTTTAGGAACTTGTCCTAATATTATCATCAAAGAAACTACAGGTGAAAGTCTAAATCTTAAAAAACTCTATATTCGTGATATTGACGCAAGTGCAAAGGTTGAATCCTTTGAAATAGATGGTTACCCATTTGAGATTAAACATATAAGAATATTCTCTGCTGAGTCGTTACCCCATAGAATTCATTGGTGTGCAGATCGCCGAGAAGTTATTGCCAAACACATAGAAAAGATACCTAACCTTATTAGCAGATTGGTAGCAGAGGACAAAGAGTTCTCTTATTCTGCTTATGTATCAGGCGTATATCTTGATCAATGTGTTAACCCTCAACGCACTAATTTTATTGGTTTTGGTATTGATGAGAAAAATATATTTTCTGGAGAAGTAACATGGAAGGGTATTTCCGAACAGGTTCATGACAAAATTAGAAATTTCTTGGCTTCTTACCTCGAACCTATTCGAGAAGAAAAAATGGCGCGTGTAAAAAACTATATTTCTAATTCTGCTCCAGAATATCGCAACTTATGGCTAAGTAGTCAAGAAGACATAGATGCTGCAATAAACCCAGAAACCACTTCTGAAAATCAAATAGATTTAGAACTTTATAAAATCCGTCAACGGAGAGTTTTGAATAATAAGTCTGAAGCCAAAAAATTACTTATTGAGAAGATAGAAAATGTAAAAGACACAGATGAGTTTGTATTGCGTTATGAAAAAGTAATGGAAGCCGTTAGTGATGACGGACGCGCTGATTTAGCAAGATATATCGTACAACGTAGGGTTATTTTAGATTTGCTAGAAAAAAGCCTTAAGTTGCAACCAACAGGTAAATACTGTTACGAAGAAGTCATTCATAACATGATTATGCCCAAAGGATATACTTCGGATGATATCGAGGTAGATGCCCATAATCTCTGGCTAATAGATGAAAAATTAGCTTATCACTTTTATTTGGCCTCAGACATTCCATTTAATGAGGCTGAATCTATAGATATTAACAGCGATGATAAGGCGGATTTGCTTATTCTTAATAATCCATCTATGTTTGCCGAAGAAGAATATCCATTTGGTTCAATAACTATTATTGAATTCAAGCGTCCTGACAGAAGCGGATATTCGAAAATTGATAACCCTGTTGATCAGATTTATGGATACATTAAAAAAGTACGTGGCGGAAAAGCCCATGATAAAAACGGACAATATCTGAGTGTTAGGCAAAACACACCTTTTTATTGCTATTTAATCTGTGATATAAAGAATACAGTTGAGAACTTTCTTGAAAATGCAGATTTTAAAAGAACACCTGATGGAGATGGTTACTACAAATATCATGATACCTTTAATGCTTATATCGAAGTGATTCCATATAGGAAATTAGTCAATGATGCTAAAAAAAGAAATCGATCACTATTTGAGCATTTACATTTATAATAATCATTTCAAATTGCCTAATTGTCAGATTTACGTAGCATTCGTAATTCAGAGTCTTATGAAGTCAACTTATGCGGTAGACGTCGAAGACAGGCATCATATTTGAGTTCCAGTCTATCTATCCATCCGATTGGTACATTCTGCCTCCATTAGGCCGTAGGCCAATAGCCTTACGGCCTCGCCTCCGTACCGTGCATGATGACACGGCTCCTCCATCACGGCGAACCTCGTCGGGGTGAGGTCTTGCTAAAACGTGTTGTTGGGGAGATTGGTAGAGGTCATCTGAATTAGTTGCCAGATTGATTTGATGTAAAATATTGTAATGCTGGTTCGGTAATATCGCCGCTTTAGAGGGTGTTTGCAACTATTTAAGGTGAAATTAATCGTTAATTTGTTATTAACAGAGAGAGGATGTTGTTGATTGTCAATGAAAATTGACCCCTTTTCCGTGAAATTTTCATTTAAATTTGACCCCTTTGAACGTCAAGTAAAAATGAACAAATTTCGCCTATCATGTTTTTTCTACAAATGAAGGTTCCCCGCTTTGCAAATCAAATTTCTCACTCCTAGGTGGAATTTAATAATAACTATTGCAGGCATTTAACGTAGTCAGTGCCTGATCATTTTCCTAATTTGCTCCCAAAGGTCTTGTTCAGTATAGGTGTGCATGTGCCCATCATCATCCAGACCAGGCTCCTCCCCAAGCTTTTCAAGAATGCGTTTTTCAGTCTCTTCAGAGATATTTAGAAAGGATCGTTCTCTCAAATCACGAATGTATTTTTTTGTGGCAATCATGGTTATACCCTTCTTTCATAAAGCAGAATTTATAAATGCAACCTTCGGACGTGTTTCATAAGATTTTACCGGCGATTTGAAATAGCATATATTCGACCATTTCTAGGGGATAATTTAACAGGTGGACCTACTTTCTTCGATTAACTCATTTTCCCGATAGAAACTTGCCCGCCACTCTGTTAAGACTGCTGCTGCCTCATAGAGGCGATGGGCGTGGTTCGCAACTTTGGTTTCGTGCGCCCACTTGCGCAAAGACTGTTCAACGACAGCCATATCCAAATGCTCTGTCGGCGTCTTCTCTTTCAAACGATTCGGGGGACCTTCGGCAAGAGAACGGGTTATAGCCACCCAATCAACTTTTAAGTCGGGAAATTTCTCCACCACGTAATGTTTGGTAGCTTCTGTGATATCAAAGCCGGGCAAGTTGGTGAGTGTTATCTGTTTGGAGCGCCCATCCACGTAGACCGTTACCAATAACTGTGCGCATCTGCCACGCCAGCGTATAAAAGCCATCTTGAATACCTCCCAATGGTATCATTTCTAGTTGGAGTAAATGATCGTGGCACTCGGATTATGAGTATAATTGGTATCACTGTTCTTTTGGAGTCTCAACCTATCTCGTATCCATGCTCAAAAAGAGTTCTGCTCGAAGAAGTATTCGGGAGGTTAATGACACCTAGTGTCATCACTCTCAATCACAGCGTTACACAAAGTTACGGACGCTCGGCGCTTGCCAGAAGGAACTTTTGTGATCTGCGGATCAAAAAGTCCCTTCGGTCCTCAAGCTTCTTTACATACACTGTTGTCCCTGTGATCCCAGCGAGCATATCCTCAGCCTCGCGGCTTCCGGTATCCTTCGTGGGACACGGACAACTAAATCATCAATTGATCAAACAAGCTATGACGCAGTTGGTTTCTCAAGGAGTCAGCTTTTCAACTAAAAATGACCCATCGTTAAGGTGTAACCGTCTCGTTGCAATCGTTCAGAGTCAATATGAATCTCTTTTAAACTTTGTTCAAAGAGAATATACTTCGCGATTTCAGTAAGGCGATCTTTCATAAGGTCAATTACGACCGTTTCAAAGATTGCTATGTTTCGCGTAGAGCTTATGGCAATCTCTTTTTTTATTGGAGTTGATTTGGTAGAACATAATTCCTCAAGGCTCATAAATGGAGTCTCGCTATCACGAACTCTATATTTCTTGGCCTGACGATCATAGACATAGTTTGATTTAATCCGAAGTTTTCTTTGAAAAGCTAAGTGATCCATTTTGTACTCCTGTGTTATATAGTCAATGGCAGCAGCTTTCCCTTGGGAATTAAATATTTCTACATAGTGATCGAAATGGTCGTTATTGAGCTGTTTCATTCTAATTAACTCCCCTTGCTTTTCCCCTTTACACGATAGCTATCACCCGTTATACTGACAATATGGGAGTGATGGACCAATCTGTCTAAGATGGCAGTCGCTGCAAGCTGACTGGTAAACACCTCGTCCCAATGGTCTAACGGTAAGTTCGTTGTAATGATGAGAGCATTTTTTTCGTATCTGTGGCGGATAAATTGAAAGAATAGGCTCTCTTTTTCTTTGTCCATTTTTAGGTATCCCAGCTCATCCAGAGCGATAAGATCAATGCGTGCTAGTTTTTTAAACAGGGGCTTTAAGGTGCCCTGAGTTGCATGTGTCGCTAATTCGGATATGAATTCTATAGCATTAACAAATAAGACTTTCTTTCCGGCTTCACAGGCCTTCATTCCGATTCCCGTGGCAATTCGACTTTTGCCAACTCCAGGTGGTCCAATTAAAATGACGTTTTCGTTTCTTTCTAGAAACGAGAGGGTGGAGAGTTCCTGTATTTTTTTCATATGTTGGTAATTGTGAAAACTAAAGTCATAGTCGTCGAAGGTATTCTCCTTTTCAAAACGAGCATTCTTGATATACCTTGCAACCATTCGCCGCTTCTTTCCTTGTTCTTCATGCTGAAGAAGTAGGAGTAAAAATTGCTTGTAGTCCAACTGGTCATTCTTGGCTTCGTTGATCAGATCGAAATAGCTCTCACGGATATCGACCAATTTAAACTTTTTAAGCATGGCGTAGATATATTGATCGTTCGCATTTGTGGCTAGATTTACACTCAATCTTGACCCCCTCCATAGTATGATACACTTCTTGTTAACCCCGGATTATTGGCTGTTGCCGCAGCCACCTCTGAACCCATGCTTTCAACTAAAATCTCTAAGGATTTGTTTTTCAATATTTCTTTAACCCCTTCAATGGCATAGATATTATGGTCAATGCAATATCCAAGGATTCGATTGAGGATGGGGGCTGTGTAAAGCTCTTGTAGTTTTAATATTTGTCTTGCATGATAGCTAGATTGTTCCACGACAGAGGACGACTTTTCAAGGTACTCGGCACCTCGTTCAAAGGTAGTTACGAACTTCCTTCTGATCTCAGGGATAGACTTTGGAACAACTGCCATAACCCCTTTATAGTGGAGGTCCTCACGTGTCACCTCATGTTTCCCCTTGTTGATCCCATGCTGTGCAATGACACTATCCTTCTTGTCGTATATGAGTAGCTTGTAGCCATACACAATACGAAACTTGACCGTCTTTCCTGCATAGGTTATTGGAACACTGTACTTATTACCATTGACACTAATGAAAGAATCAAAGCTTACTTTACGAGGTTCAGGTTGAACTCTAATAAAACGCTTTGCCGGTAAGGGAAGGAGACATTCTTTTTCTTCTCGAAAGGCTTCTTCAGGAATCCTTCGAGTGGTTGTATGCATCTCCTTACTCCATTCCTTCATAAATGCTTTACCTTTAACACTAAGCTCTTCCATTGATGTGAAGGAATTACCTTTTATAAATTGCTCTTCAATATACTGATACGGTTTTTCAATTTTTCCCTTAGTCCTAGCTCTATATGGAGCACAAGCATTTAATTCGGTTCCTAAATGAGTGGCCATTCGTAGTGCATCGATATTATACTTTGGGGGGCTGCCGTGAATATTATCAATGACCAATGCTTTTGGATTATCGATGATTAGTTCTTGAGTAACCCCCTCAAACGAGATAAAAAGATCTTGAATAGCTTCATAAATAGCATCTCCATCGACTGTAAGTGAAAACACAATGTCTTTTGCTCTGCTTGACGATAGGATCATTGAAAAACAATACACTTTCGTTATTTGATTGTCTACGACAAGTTTGTATTCGGCCCAGTCAAACTGGGCTTGATCTCCAGGCGGTGTTTCGATCCTATCTGTCGCTTTGCTATTTATTCTACGCTTTTGATTCTTAAGGATATGAAGATATCTGTAAACGGGGCCAATGCTCCCCATATAGCCCAGAATCTTAAGTTCTCGAAAGATTCGAGTCCCTATAAAATCAAACTCTGGTTCCAGATACCACTTTCTAATTTGGATCTTATACGTATCAATTTTAGACATGTTCACAACCCGAATATATGAGGGTTCTTCTTCCAATTTAATAAGCCTCTTGACTGTGTTTTTAGACATCTTTAGCTGTCTTGATATAGCCTTGATTTTCATACCACTCCGATATAGTCGTTTTACGGTGATCCAGTCTTGCACATCCTTCATACCCCTCTTATTTATCCTTTCTCTATTTACTCCAGAGAAAAGGATATCTTTTTATTCTGAGGGGGTCAATATTCAACGGAAAAGTGGGGTCAGTTTTAAGTATAAATCAATAGATGTTAAAAGTGGATCCGGATGATTTTTTACCTACACTTAATAAGACTGCCCAGAGATATTTTAAACAAGTTCAAAAAGAAGTAAATTATTGCCCGACCTGCCAACCTTACGACGGCGGTGAATACATATGGATCCTAGGAGAGGAGACTACACTTGAGGAAATTTTTGATGAACTTGATGTTCCTGAGAGATTTAGGGGCGATATCGCAAATCATATCACCTGTGATAATTGCGGAGCATCAAACTTCGAACGTTACGATGTAGATGTAGTAGGCAAAGAGGATCACTTTGATTTAGAAACTCAAGAAAAAAGTATACTTGCAGAAAGGAAATATGGACGTAAGATAGATGAGCTTCAGTCACACTTGGATAAATATCCTTCACTTGCACTTACTACTGCATTAGGAAGGAAGATATATAAAGAAATATTAAGAGGCAATACCTTCTTTGTCTATAAGTGGAAAATGGTATCGAGGGAGGACAGCTTCCTCCTCTGAAGTTTATGAAAGTAAGGATATGCAAGCGCCTCCTATAGGAAGGGCTAGAGATGGGCGATATCACCATAATGGTCAAAGCTTTCTGTATATTGCCGATAATAGGGAGACTGCTATAGGTGAAGTTCTTGATGACTATTATAAACCTGGTCTAGTCTGGATTCAGGATTATGAAATTGGTGGCATTAATAAAATTCTCGATCTACGAAGTGATTGGAATAGAATCGGAATGACAGAAAGTGCGATATTAGTAGCATTATTGTCTAGACGCTTGTTAGACCAAAAAGTTCAAGATAGAAAAAGCAATTGGAAACCAGAGTATTTTGTAACACGATTTATAGCAGATTGTGCACGGTTGGCAGGCTATAATGGAATAATGTACTCTTCAACTAGATATACAGGAGATAATGCAATTTTATTTGATGTAACAACAACACTTATTAAGCCGGTTGGCGACCCCATAATACTTGTCCACAAACCTAGTTTCAACTATAAAGTTGACTTTACAGATTCAAGTTTTCCGTTTTAGTCAATTGAACGTATTAGGCCGTTTTAGAATAGGCGGAGGGTATAGTTAAAATAGGTGATTGCCAGAACGTTGGAACGCGCAGGTTTTTTGTTTTCCACAGAAATAAATAGCAGTTTTTCGAGGATGTTTTGGAAGGAATTTAAAGGAAAAATGTAGAAATTCAGAGAGTGTGGTTGTGTCGCCTCGTAAACCCAGTAGCAAGTAGGGACCTATGGTGTATATTAGATAACTTGCGTTTTTCTTTATAGATACTATAAGGGGTGAGAGAATGATAGACCCAGATATTGAGAAAGTATGTAAAATTCTTATTCGACGCGGAAAGACTGATTTAGCTGACCAACTCCAAAACTCTCACTCGGTAGTCGATGAGTCTTCTACTTACGGAAATTACTCTTACTCGACTATCAGTTCGTTTGATATTTATTCACCGATTGAAGGCTACGAAAAACTTATAAAGATTAGTGATGACGAACAGAAAACCATATTAAATGCGGTAATGTTAGTGTACCCACCTAAAGCAAATTCCCCAGAAATAAGGTCATTGCGATTCTTCGTTGATTTTGATCTTGAACCGATTCACCATATCGTAATCAAAGCCTAATTCCTTAAGTCCCTTACAATTGAACAAATGCAAAAGTGTGAAGTGAAAATTGATAATAGTGACTACGATGGTGCAATAACCAATGCTAGAACACTGGTTGAAAGTGTTTGCCTGTTTATCTTGGAGGAAAACAACGTTTCGTGTGAGTGTGATGGTAATCTCATTAAGATTTACAAAGAAGTCAACAAAGTCCTTAAAACAGACCCGAGTCTTTATGAGGAAGAATGCTTCAAACAAATTCTGTCTGGAATGGTTTCAATAATTAATGGGCTTGCTAGTCTTAGAAATAGGATGAGCGATGCACACGGAAAATCAAATGCAAAGCACTATAAACCTAGCTTTAGACATGCAGTACTTGCTATGAATAGTGCCAAGGTGATATCGGAATTCCTTTACTCAAGTTGGAAAAGCAAAAATTTGTGAGAGATGCTACATCATGGGCAGCTCCGTCCATCCTGCCAGCCCACAACATTCGGGTGTGACGATTAAAGTATAATCAATTTCAAGTGGATTTCCACGGCTTGTGCTAAAATGATAATATGAAACACAAATGTATCAAAACCATAGAAAACGAGGGAATGCTTCAAGCCGATTTTACAATGGCTTAATAGAAACAAACATACCAGAACTACCGAGCAGGTTCCCTATCGGTTATTAGAACCGTAGGATGAATATTCAATTAGTGACGCAGACAAATCGAATATGTTGATACAGGAAGATAATAGTTATAAAAATACAGATAATGACTCCAGAGGTCCATGGGTTATGGCGCCTGCCTGTATCAGCAAGGAAGTGTTCAGCCAGAGCATCGAAAATCTTTTGCAACAGCAGGGGGGCTATCAGCCCTGTGAAAGGCGAGACCATGTTTGTCCGGCATGCGCGCTTTTTGGCATGATCCCTAAAGGCGCAGCCCAAGGGGAGGAAGCCACGGGAGGGGCACGGGCTTCCCGTGTGCGTTTTGAGGACGCCGCACTGCTTAAGTAGCCGGGTGCAAAGCAAATAGGGCGCTGTTATCTTCATGAAATGACGCTGCAGGAAATGGGTGAACCTAAACCAGGCGCGGTAGAATTTTACACGCTGCCCCCGTCCGGAAAGCAGGACGGTGCTTATTATAGATACTGGACCTATGACTATCAAATGGAGGAAAACAGCCGCAGACTGCTTCCGAAAGACCGGCCGAAGCTGCGGGGAAGAAAATTTTACTGGCACAGTAATGGATGGAGGAAGCATGAGCATAATCACGATCCGGCCCATAAAGCATGCGGAGGGCAGAGGAGGGGACGAGGACATGCTTTTCGGTTTTCGTGTTTATTTTGAGAATGTCACCGAGAAAGAGTTAAAGCAGCTGCGTTGGGCTTTGACTTTCCATGTTGCGAATTACGCCCATAAAATAGGCCGGGCCAAGCCTCTTGGCTTTGGCAGCGTACAGCTACAGGTGGAGCAGATGTACCGCCGTCAGATTAACAGGGAAAGCGGAGAATGGTCACTTGAGCCATTGGAACTGGAGGAATACCCTATTGAGAGCACAGGTGCCATAGCTGCGTTGAAAGCAATGGTCAATTGGGAACAACGTCCGTAAGCCGAGGTATGCTATCCGAAAGGCCAAGCAGATTGGCAAAGCGGCGACGGAAAGAATGCGTCGGCTTCCCATCAATGGTTTACAGGCAATCGCGGCACCATTAATAAGCCGGCCTTTGGGAAGGTGCTGCCAAAACCGGAGGAAGAAATGGCGGGCAAAGACCCTGAGGGCAGGTGGCGGTACGAATTAATAAAAACGTGAATTGAAAGAACGCTCGTGCCGAATTTTTCAGTCCCATCTTGACATGAGCTTATATTGTTTACACATTACAAAATATAAGAAAAAAACCGGTTTTTTATGTAAGACTTGACACAAGCTAACGAAAAGTACAAAGGGGACGCGGTGCTGCAGAAATCCTATACCGTCGATTTTCTGACCAAAAAGAAGAAGGTTAATGAAGGAGAAGTGCCTCAGTATTATGTAGAAAACTCTCACCCAGCCATTATTCCTCCCGAGACCTTTGAATTGGTCCAGGAAGAGTTCAAGCGGAGAAAAAGCGCAGGGACCTATACCAGTGCGATCAATGGCTTTGCCAGCCGGATCGTGTGTGGGGATTGCGGCGGCTTCTACGGCAG
>JAJZSC010000444.1 GCA_021849995.1 Bacillota bacterium
CATTGGAGAGCTCAACCAGGTTAAAGGCGGCACCGCCGTAAATCGAGAGCCAGATCATGGAGAATCCAGAGGGCAACAACGTCACTGCCAACACGAATTGGCGGATGGTACGACCTTTGGAGACACGGGCGACGAATTGTCCGACGAACGGAGCCCAGGCAATCCACCATGCCCAGTAGAACACGGTCCAGCCATTGATCCAGTCAATGTTGCCCATCCACAGGGTCTGTCCGACAAAGTTTTGCAAGTAGGCTCCAAGAGTATCTGTAAAGTTGTTCAGGATAATAACCGTCCCCCCGAACAAGAAGATGAATACCATGAAACCAATCGAAAGCCATATCTTAATGTCGGCAGCAATCTGCATAGCCTTGTGCAGGCCGGAGATTGTGGCCAGAGTGAAGAGCAGCGTCATTAATGCGATGACTATTGAAACGGTCGTGGGCGTTGCCTGAATTCCCCAGATATATTGCAACCCTGTGGCTATCTGGTTAGAGCCGAGACCTAAGCTAGTGGCTACACCAAACACAGTGGCAAACACTGCCAAGATATCAATTGCTTTGCCGATAGGCCCGTAAATCCGCTCCCCAATCAAAGGATAGAAAGCTGAACTGACTAAGAAGGGTAGATCCTTGCGGAATTGGAAGTATGCCAGAGCTAGACCCCCGATGGCGAAAATCACCCAAGGATGAATTCCCCAGTGGAAAAACATGATGCGCATGGCTGTACGCATAGCCTCAGGGGTACCCGCTGTATCCATCGGCGGGGATAGGTAATGCATCATTGGCTCGGCAACTGACCAGAACACAAGCCCGATACCCATACCTCCTCCGAACAACATAGAAAACCACTGAAAGTTACTGAACTCAGGCTTGTCGTCGTCTTTTCCCAGTTTGATTTTACCAAAACGACTAAACGCTATTCCGAAAATGAAAATCGTAAAAAAAGCGACCGCCAACAGATATAGCCATCCGAAATCAGTCGTTAAAAATGCGAAGGAAGCACTAGCGACTTTACCCATTTGTTCAGGAAGGAACATGCCGAATATTACGAATAATACGATGATGACTGAAGAAATATACATAACAGAGCGGTTTGTTGAGCTTCTACTTGTCATGAATAGCACTACTCCTCTCGTAAACTTTACGTTTAATGGATTAGTTTGTATCCTAGTCCTGGTGCGTGGAGTCGCCAGTCTATAGATCTCTAGTCACCATTTATAACCGAAAGCAATCCTAGGGACTTTAAAGAATGGTGTTTTATTAAGGTCCCTAGGATTTAACTGCGTTAGGCATTCTGCTAAGTTCACTTTGCCAGCATACGGTCTGCAAGCGCGACCGCTTCGTCGGCAGATTCAGCCCATCCGTCGGCTCCGATCTCATCTGCATAAGCCTGGCTGGTAGGACCTCCTCCAATGAAGACTTTGAACTGATCCTTAAGATTATGCTCTATCAAATAATCAATAATCTGCTTTTGCGCGCTCATCGTTGTTGTCAAGAGGGCACTCGCGCCAATTATGTCCGCTCCAACTTCTTGAGCCTTTAAAACAAAATCTTTGGCTTTAATATCAGTACCAATATCAAAAACCTTATAGCCTGCTGCCGTGAACATCGCTCCTGTTATATTCTTACCGATGTCGTGGATATCCCCTTCTACTGTTCCCAAGACAATCTTGCCTTTACTTTCCCCTTCGCTCATACCTAATTTAGCTATTTCTGGTTCGAGCAGACCCAACCCGACTTTCATTGCCTCAGCAGACATCATTACATCCGGCAGAAAGACTTCCCCTGCTTTCCATAACTCCCCTACAACTTCAATTCCTTTGATTAGGCCTTCTTGCACAGCGTCAACTGGATTAATTGATTCATCAATGACCTTCTGGGAAAGTTCCCCCACTATATCTTCATCCCCATCGATAATGGCTTGCTTTAATTCTAAAAATAGTTCCTTCATTTGATTTACTCCTCCCATTTCTCAATTATTTAGTCTAAGATCGTTGAGCGATGAACTCTAACAATTTTTTATCGATGCTCTCGTCAAGTGCGGGTGGTACGTAATTAGCCAAAACCTCTTGCCATTGTTTATGGGCCCTTTGGTTTGTGTCCAGTTTTTCCTTGGACCAAGCATCGAAGGCGGCGCGATCACTTAATTGAGGTGTGCGGAACTCCTTTTTATGGTTTCTTCGGGTATGTTTCTGCGTGAGGAAGTGTCCGCCCGGTCCGACTTTAGCAATCGCGTCGTAAGCTAAACCGTCCTCATCAAAGTTGAACCCTTTCAAATAGTGCAAAAGCATTCCTGCCATTTCATCGTCCATCATAAATTTTTCATAGGAAATAGCCATGAAATATTGTAAAATCCCCGCAGTATGAAGAACAAAGTTGATACCTGTTACGCTAGCCGCCATCAGCGTCATCATGGATTCATAACCAGCTTGAGCATCCACAATCTTGGAATCATTCAAGCCGCCGCCTGATCGACTGGGAACACCGTAGAAGCGGGCAATTTGAGCACTGGCTGAAATAAATAAGGCTGTTTCTGGACTGCCGATAGAGAGGCTGCCTGTTCGCATATCACTGAGAGCGGAGGTCGAGCCATTTACAACCGGTGTTCCAGGATTAATACTTTGGGCTAAAGCTATCCCTGCCAAGACTTCAGCATTTTGCAGTGCTAAAGTGCCGACCAAGGCTGCCGGTCCAGTAGAACCAGCCATAACCAGAGAAGCTACAACAACAGCCTGTCCTGCTTCGGCATAGGCCATCAAGGCTCCTAGCATTCTCTCGTCAAATTTCAAGGGCGTCAAGGAGTTAATTAGAGAAATGAGCACTGGTTTCTCTTTAATGACATCTTTGCCTCCAAAAAGTAAGGCAGCCATTTCGATAGAGTCCTGTGCGCGTTCCCGTCCCTCGGCACTGCCCATAAAACACTTATCCGAGTTTTTGATGGAGCTGTAAATCATTTTCAGATGTCTAATTTCATCCGGAATATCTTGGGGCTCAGCCACCGTCCCCCCTGTCATATGCAAGTTTTTGCTTGCTCCGGCTAGCTTAACAATATTCTCGTAATCCTGCATCGTGCTTTTACGACGGGTCCCATCAGCTAATTGGATAAAGGGAGCCCCGTAACCAGGCATATAGATTATATTTTCACCGCCACAGACCAAGTCGTGCTCTGGATTGCGAGCATGCAGAGTAAATTCAGCAGGTGCCAGCTTAATTTTCCCTTCAATAAATTCTTTCGTTTTTTGGAC
>JAJZSC010000445.1 GCA_021849995.1 Bacillota bacterium
GGTGTCTGTCTCTATCTGATCAAACTCTTCTTGAGTAATTTTGTGATCCTTAATCGCTCCCATAGCTTCCTTAATATCAGGCATAACCCATTGCTTTCCCTCGTGAAAGTTAGAAAGCATCGGACCCGGCGGCAAAAAAATCGTAGGAATGTTTAACCTTGCAGCTGCCATTAGCATTCCCCCAGGGGATTTGTCACAAGATGGCAGCAATACTAATCCGTCGAAACCAGCTGCCCCAACCATGACTTCAATTTCGGCTGCTACCAGTTCACGACTTGGCAAGGAAAAATGCATTCCACTTCCCTGAGCTATCGCATCACAGACTGCAACAGTATGAAATTCAACAGGGGTACCACCAGCTGCCCAGATCCCTGCCTTGACAAATTGAGCTAATTCTTTATTAGGATAGCTTCCCGGGTGCATTTCGGACCAAGAACTAACTACCCCGATAACTGGTTTACTTAAGTCCTTTTGAGTGTATCCAACTGACTTAAACATTGCTCTCGGGTATCCACCTTTGATTCCGTCAAATAGTTTGTTTGAACTGCGTAGTAAGTTTTCCATTAGATAGGTCCCCCTCTTTTTCTTCAGCCTATAAGTGTTATTATAACACTCACCTAATATCCCAACTTAATATCAAAAAATCTAACTAAAAATCTAACTAAAATTTAACTAAAATTTAACTAAAATCTAACTAAAAATTCAATTACTTAATGCAATCTATATCCCACTTAGAAGCTTAACCTTCTTCTCGACGTTATCAATATGTCTAAGCATAGCTCTCTGGGCTTCCAAAGGTTGCCCCCTTTTAATACAATCTAAAATTTCCCGGTGTTCGTTGGTTACTATTTCCTTGCGGGAAGGCATAGCTAAGGACTGACGTCGACTTAATTCAAAGAATTGCTGCAAAATGTCAGCTGTTGTAGTAACAGCTTGGGAAAAAATAGGATTGTGAGTTGCTAAGGCAATTTTCTCGTGAAACTCATAGTCCCAGGTAGCCCCAATATTTCCTTTAGCAGTATCTTCTTCCAAGTACATTTGTGCTTCTTCAATAGATCTTATATCAAATTCGTTTCTTCTCTTAGCTGCCAGTCCTGCAGCTTCTACTTCAATCGCTCTGCGGTATTCCAGCCAATACAAAAGCTTTTCCCCTTCAACTCGACCAAGTTGGGCAGCAACATCATAAAGCTGATCATCAAATAATTTTCTGACAAAAATTCCGCTTCCATGTCTTATCTCTAAAACACCTGTAGCCGTCAAAACACTGAGTGCTTCACGCAGGGTAGGTTTCCCAACTTCAAACATATCGCTTAATTCCTGCAGAGAGGGTAAGCGATCTCCAACCCTATATTCGCCACTTCTAATTAATCTGGAGATCTGCTCCATGACTTCTTCATAAAGCTTCTTCTTCTGTATAGCATATTTACTCATCTAATCAAACCTCTCTAATTCTGAGGTAAAATAATAAAGCGAGTAACTCACCAGATATGTCAGATAATTCTAATAATCCCTAAAATAATCACTTGTCTATATTTTAGCAATCAACTGACATAAATTCAATAATAAAAATAATGATGAGTGTCGAACTTCCAAGCTTTCTTAATCCTTCTCAAGAGCTTAAAAAATACAGGCTGTCTCAATATTAGAGACAGCCTGTACCTATTATATAGTTTATTGAGAAACTTTAGCAAGTCCCCGGAGGTTTAAATTGAACAATGTTATTTAGCTCAAACCAAGCCCTTTTCTCTTTGAGATAATATGTGCTTCAATATTATTCGCTACTTCTACCGGGTCATCACCTAGGGCGATTTTACCACCAGTTAATCCCTCCACATCTTCTGTCAATAGTTTCACCAATTGAGGCGCACCAGTTACAAAGGGTGTAGGAGATAAATGAGTATACGCTCCATAAGCTACAGCAAAAACTCCGTCTATCGTTGCTTTTTGCTCCATCCATTCCGGAGCTGTAACTGCTATAGGTAATTGTGGTATGTCCACATCGAGATGATCCGCTAGAGCAGTGACTAACATAGAAATTCTGCCAGTATCGGTACATGTTCCAAAGCTCAATACCGGAGGAATCTTTAGTGCATTACATATTTCTTTTAACCCTGCCCCAGCCATATTTACGGCATCTAAATTGCAAAGGCCAGCTACTTCCAAAGCATGATTTCCACATCCACCCGCAGCAACCAGGATGTCTCTCTTAATCAGTTCCTTGGTTAAGTTTACAGTATTCCAATCCTGAGGTCCGTTTCTCAAGGTTGAGCAGTTAGCAAGAGCAACCACTCCCTTTATCTTACCAGCCGCAATAACGTCAACTAGTGGGTCAAGTTTATTTCCTAGAGCTCCAAGCACTGCTTCTGTGGAGAATCCCGCTATCGCCTTTTGGGTTTTATTGGGAACTTTTGGAGTAACTTTTCCCTTACGTTTTTTAAAGTTTTCTATCCCTAATTCGATTAGGGTGTCTACCATTTTATTAACTTCGGCCGGGTTGTATGGAATCTTATGTTGCAGTCCCGGAATATCAATTATCGTGCTAATCGCAACCAAAGTGGCTTGATATTTCTCGGCGTACATGTCGATCGCCGGTGGAGAACAATTCTCTTCCATTGCAAAAACGTCCACTGTACCTGTAGCCAGAAGAGGTTCAATTGCTAACCAGTTACCCATAAGCCCTACAAACACATCATCCATCTCAAATCTTTGCAGAAGCTCCTGACCTGTTTCTATCGAACCTACCACTCTAAGCCCTTTTGCACCAGCTGCTATTGCCTTTTCCTGAACATCGGCTGACTTCGCTCTTTCAATCATTGCTGCACCAGCCCAAGGTTGGTGTCCATTAAATACGATATTAACATAATTTGGATCCATAATCCCTAAATCCACTGTTACCTCATGAGGCTTTGGCGTGCCAAACAGGATATCCTGAACCATTTCTAGGCCAATTTGAGAATTGTAGATAGTCGCTAAGCCCAGACGCAAAGCTTTCAGGGCCAGAGAAACGTGATTACCGTCAACATTTGTTAAACAACTGGCCACAGAGTTTTGCTCTTCGTGCACTGTTCCAGCAGGATAGATGTTAAGATCTCTCCAGACTTGTTTACGTTTCTTCGGAGCAAAAGCCTCTACCATGAGATTGGGCTCTTCCACTCCGATATTCTGCTGGTGCTCCAGTAGATCTGCTAGTTGAATCGCCATTTGGTTAATATCCTGGTTAGTATTAATTCCTAATTT
>JAJZSC010000446.1 GCA_021849995.1 Bacillota bacterium
GAAAAACCCTTCACCAATTTTGGATAAATCAGTTTAAATAATTCCGCTGCATGAGGAGATAGACAAACGATAGTTTTTGCTCCACTCTTCTTAAGAGATTCTGTTACTTTCTGAGCATATGTTTTAAGATCCTGCCAATATCCAAGCTCATACAACAATGCACCGCTGTATAATTCGTCCTCGCCACTATAGCAAAGGTCATATCCGAGTTTTTGGAGAACTACTGCAGCCTTGAAACAGATAGAGTAATAACGTTCTTTATCTTTAGCTAAAACGGATGCATAAATCTTTTCAGCATTAATACCAGCTCTATCAAGGATGTTTCGGACACCCATCATCATAGAGAAACCTTTACTTCCCTGATCTACATAGGTCATTGTTTTTACCAGAGAGTCAATAAAGGGAAGCAGCTGATATTCACCACCAGTGTAAAAGAGTATTTCACCCTTCTTTGGTAGATTAAGCTCTTTTGACCACGCAGCCACTTCACTGCCCTTCAGAGCAAGAGGATTTCCATGTTTTATAATATTACCTCTAATAATGTCTAAAACCGGCGGCAACTTTACTTCAACTGCCATTTACACTCCACCTTCCCTTCCATTGTATTAGACATAAAGAAATCTTGGCTGACACCAACCCTTTCAGGCGCAGGCGGCTGGGTCAAGTTCTTAGTTCAGCACCTTTTCGCCATCCAGGTAGGTGCTGAATGTTCTGTGGCCCAGGCTCGTTTGACACTCGACACATCGTGTGTCAGGATGCCCAGGAGGTATAACAAAAACTTAGTGCTAAACATAACAAAAACTGATATAACCTATTACATTTAATACAAAATTACCTTAAAAGTAAACCGAATTACCACATGTATTATGTATTTTTTAATTGTGCACCTGTATTTTGTATTCTTTGCAGATATTTTAGGAGTAGTATTTGTTACATGATTTCCCTTGATTCAAAAAGCCGAAATTAAGTGTTCAATTTTAGGTTTTTATGTTACTTTAGTAACAAACAGGTAATCCAAAACGGTAGGGGTGCTTGTCCTATTGGAAAACATAGCTACAATCATAATTTATTTCATTTATGGCTTAGTTTTTTTTACGATGGGAAACGGATTGTTGGTTCAATACCGGCAATTCAGTTACTTCAACCTTGCCGTACACCTTAAATGGTTAGGGTGGTTTGGAGTCGTCCATGGGTTTGCTGAATGGGCTCATATGTTTAGTATAATCGGGCCCGAAAGTATTATTTCAGAGCCAAGTTGGTTGATCATTGAACCGTCTTTGCAAACCATTTCGTTTATATTCTTAATGTTATTTGCCACTCAACTCTACACCCATACTACCAAGAAGTCGCACTGGTTGACCTATGCGCCATTGATCCTCTTATTATTATGGCTATGGGGTATTATATTAGGGATTGGCAGTATAGGGCTAATACCTTCTATTCATTTAAGCATGATTCTAACAAGATATTTTATTTGTTTTCCTGGATCCCTGCTTGCAGCCTATTCTTTCATCCTTCAGTCCAGGGAATTAAGAGAAAAGGAATTTCACGGTGAGACCAAATATATTTACGGTGTAGCCCTAGCTTTTACCCTATACGCCTTCTTTGCTGGTCTTGTCACCCGGGAAAACGGTTTTCTTCTATCCCAATACATAAATTATAAATTTATCGAGAATTGGACACATGTTCCAGTCCCGGTCTTTAGAGCCTTATGCGGTGTGATGATTGCTTACTTCACTATAAAAGTAATGAGTATATTTAATCTCGAGTACTCCACTCGTTTAGCCAATGCCGAAAGAGATAAAATGTTGATGCAAGAGCGAGAGAGAATAAGCCGTGACTTACATGATGGGATAATTCAGACTTTATATGGAATAGGGCTCGTGCTGGAAAACTGTCTTTACCTGCTTAAGGAACAGGATGCCCTAGAGCAGATTAAATTCGCTATGAAAAAGCTTAACGGCTCTATCCAGGATATTCGTTGGTTTATTTTGAGCCTAAAATCCCCTCAGTTCACGACCCTCTCTTTTCCTCAATTGATTACATCACAACTACAGTTTTTCTCCAAAGCTACTGGGTTAAGAATCAACACATCTGAACAATCTCTTTCCTGCCTCGATTACTTAAGCCCCGAAGCTCGTGAACATTTATACCACATAATTCAAGAAGTGTTAGCTAACATTGCCAAACATGCCAACGCTAGTCAGATCCAGATATCCTGCTCAGCATGCGCAACTGATAATAGTTGTATAGAGATCAAAATTGAAGATAACGGTCTAGGTGTTGACAATACCGAGATTAAAACCTATCAAGGAAGTGGTCTAGGTCTAAGAAATATAACAAAACGTTCCGAATTATTAGGTGCAGCGTGGAACTGGAGTTCAAAACCTGATGGCGGCAGTCTCTTTGCAATTGTGATAAATAAAAAGGAGATTAAGCATGACAATAAAGATAATCATCGTTGACGACCATGAAGTAGTTCGTTTGGGTTTAAGAATGATTATTAATCGTAATGAAAAATATCAGGTAATCGGGGAAGCAAAAGATGCTTTCGAATGTTTTGAACTATTAAAGGTTAAACTCCCCGATATAATTATCATGGATATCCGTTTACCTTCACTAAGCGGCATCGAAGCTTGCCGCGAAATAAGAAAAGATCACCCCCATATAAAGGTTCTTATGCTTACCTCCTACTCTGATGATGAGGCAGCAGTAGCCTCAATTTTAGCTGGAGCTAAAGGGTTTGTGCTAAAACAAGTTGGAAGCACGAATTTACTTGAGGCCATTGACACAGTATACACAGGAAAATCCCTAATAGATAACTCTTTAAAAAACCGGGTCATGGAAAAACTCCAGGCAGCACTTGGTAGCCCTGATGAACAATTAAGCGAGAGGGAATTCGAAGTATTAAGGGAAATCGCCAAAGGAAGAACGAATCGGGAAATTGCTGAAGCTCTCTATCTGAGCGAGAAAACAGTACGGAACTATGTCAGTCAAATCCTAGCAAAACTTAACCTCTCCCACCGGACTCAGGCTGCCATATATGCTGTCAAACACGGCTTCTACGAATCCGAATAAAACAGATAGTGATTGTGTATATTAGGACATTTGTCACTAACCCCCTACTCAATTCCACGAGATAATTGAGTGGGGGTTTATATCTTTATGTATGTGAGTTTAAGTTCAAAGGTGGTGGTACTCAAAATTCAGAATACTTTTTAGCTCAGACAAACTTT
>JAJZSC010000447.1 GCA_021849995.1 Bacillota bacterium
CTATTGCCCATTCGGCGCACACGGCATCACTCCACACTGTGGACTGATGTTGTGGCACGGCTTAACGCTTCGTCAACTGCATTCACGACGATCCTCTGCTAAAATGTCCACTGCGCAATAGCAGCTTGCCTAGCTATTTTTAGAATTAGAATGTTTTTCAGAGTAGCCTTAAAGATCCTAAAGTAGGTAAAAACTGCTTTAGGGTCTTTTGCATAGCAGTAGAAATATTTCAGGGTGTGCTCTTAGTGATTAAAACCGGAATCAGTGATTCTGTTTGTAATCGTACTTTTTTCATACCAAAAACTTGAACCGAACAGAGTGGAAAATTGTTTTAAGTCTTAAGCTGTATTTGTTTTAAGTGCATTGTTCAAAACAATATATTATGGACAGGCAGTGTAAAGCGATTCCAAAGGTAATCATGCATCAAAGTAAAAGTACAGAAAATTCGGATCTTTAGATTGGCATGATAATTGCATGAAGATTATGAATATAACTGCTAATATCTTGTCGAATGAAACGTGAAAGAAAAAGGGAGGTAAAAAGATTGTTAATAGTAGGTGAATTAATCAATTCTACACGTAAAGCAATATCAGTGGCCATTGAACAGAAGGATAAAGCCTATTTACAGGACATTGCGCTGCGACAGGCAGCAGCAGGAGCACATTACATTGATGTGAACGCCGCATCAAGCGGGAACGAGATCGAAAACTTGAAGTGGCTTATCGATATCGTTCAGGAAATTGTGGATGTTCCATTATGTATAGACAGCCCTAGTGCTGCTGCCATCGAGGCGGGATTAGCTTGTTGCCGTGGTAAAGCTATGATCAACTCAATTTCCGCCGAAAGGGAACGATGGGATGCTGTCTTACCTCTGGCACGGAAATATAAATCGAAAGTTGTTGCTCTCTGTATGGATGATTCCGGTATGCCTGAAACAGCGGAACAGCGCTTGAAGGTGGCCGATTACCTGGTGGCTGGTTTAGTCGAAGCAGGGATTCCTGAGGATGACATTTACCTTGACCCATTAGTAAAGCCACTCGGAGTCAATGATCAATTTGGTTTAGAAGTGCTAAAGAGTACTCAGCTTTTGAAAGAGGCTTATCCCAAGGTGCATGTAATATCTGGTCTGTCTAATGTCTCTTATGGTTTACCAGAACGAAAGCTTATAAACCGTGTTTTCATGGTTATGAGTGTAGCAAAAGGAATGGACTCGTTTATCCTGGATCCTTTGGATCAATCACTCATGTCCCTCTTGATCACCGCCAAAGCTTTAGCTGGACAGGATGAGTATTGTATGGACTATATTTCCGAAGTTAGAGCGGGAAGAGTTAAAGCTTAACCATTTTTAAGCAGGAATGGTTATGCTTGTAGAGAATAATAATTGAGGTGTTAAGGTGCTCCAAGAGTTCGAGACAAATCCCGGATCATACTATTTTACTAAAGGATGAGGTTCATCCTCCATCAAAGGAATATGTTCAAGATTTTGCCCATTTCTTTAATCTAAATTATCAGGAGATGTCTGGGTCGCTGAATTATTTGGATAAGCTGCTTCATGGGCCCTGGGATAAGGATTTTGTTATAGTATCTGGCGGACAACAAGTATTAGATGAAATGTTTGGAAGACAATAAATAAAACTAAAATCATGAAGGAAAATACTACTCTATGGTAGAACCTTAACATGAATGCCTAAGCCCCCGGGTATTATCAACGATCATGCCGGGGGTTACTCTATTCATAATTAGACTTAAGAAGCATATTCTGTTGCTGATACTTCTCGATATATAACAGTGTCTTACTATATATGTAGCAGAGTTTGATTAGGTATTTATGTTTGTTTAGGAGTGATTGAGCAATAAGCAAAGGGGGAGCGGAAGTGGCTGAACACAAGGTTATTTTTCTACCTGACGGCATACAAAAGAATGTTGCGGAAGGAACAACCATAATGGCTGCCGCGGCAGAGGCAGGAGTTGAGCTCGAAGGCCCGTGCGGAGGAAGGGGTACGTGTGGAAAATGCCGGGTCTTGGTGAAGGCCAGAGGTGAAGAAGAATGGGTACTTGCTTGTAAAACTCCGGTAACTGAAGACATGACTATTGAGATACCGCAAGCCGCAGTAGCATTACACCGCAAAAGTGCTCTTACAGAAACGGACGTACACATTAAGATAGAACCTGGCATAAAGAAAAAGGCTATTAAAGTAAAAGAGGCTACAGTCGAATATCAAGCATCTGATACTGAGCGGCTTCTCTCTGAACTCGGCAATGCTTTAAAAGTATTTAACTTAGAAGCATTAAAATCTTTACCAAAAGCTGTTAGAAAAAGCCAAGGGCTAGTAACAGTTACGATGACTGATGATGAGATACTTGCTGTAGAACCAGGAGATGTGACGGGGCGGCTTTTTGGCATTGCAGTGGATATTGGAACCACTACTATAGTAGTTTCTCTAGTGAATTTATTAAATGGGGAGACATTATCAACTGCCTCGGCTACAAATGCCCAAAATATCTTTGGGGCCGACGTCATTGCCCGCATTGAACACGTCATGAAGCAGGCACAGGGACTTGAGCAACTTCAACGCCGAGTGGTGAATGTCATCAACCGGTTGATCGAGAAATTAAGCGAGGAATGTAGCGTCGCTCCTCAGGAAATCGTAAAAGTTTCTATAGCAGGTAATACGACTATGGGCCACTTATTTCTTGGTCTTGATCCTTCGGCTATTGCTCCTGCTCCATTTACTCCGGTTGTAAGGCATGATGTTCAGGTTGAAGGAAAACAAGTCGGACTCAAGGTCTATCCTGCGGCCAAGGTTACGGTATTACCCAATATCGCCGGATATGTCGGAGCAGATACTATCGCGGTTATCCTGGCGACAAATATCTACCAGGAAAAAGGAGTTACCTTGGCCATTGATATCGGGACTAACGGAGAGATGGTTCTGAGTGTAAACGGGAATTTAATGGCCTGTTCAACTGCGGCAGGGCCTGCCTTTGAAGGGGCCCATATAAAACAAGGGATGCGTGCAGCTGCCGGTGCAATTGAAGGGGTAAGGATTGAAGAGGACGTGATGCTTCGTGTAATAGGGAATACGGCAGCTAAGGGTATTTGTGGTTCCGGTTTAATAGATGCGATTGCGGAATTGGTTCGTGTTGGTATTATTGACCAATCCGGCAAACTCTTGGGGAAAGAGGAAGCGGAACATTTGCCGGATAATCTTCGGGACAGGCTGAGCACAG
>JAJZSC010000448.1 GCA_021849995.1 Bacillota bacterium
CAGCAATTCTTCGAAACTGAAAGGTTTTGCCATGTAATCATCTGCTCCCTGGGTAAGTCCCTTTACACGGTCATCCACTTCGTCTTTAGCCGTAAGCATAATGATGGCAATATTCTCAGTCTTTTTAAGCATTCGACATACTTCAAAACCATCCATGCCAGGCATCATTACATCTAGAATTACAATATGAGGTTGAAATTGTTTGGCGAGCTTCATGGCTGTCATCCCATCTTGAGCCGTCAATACCTCAAATCCTTCATTTTGAAGACCCATCTCTAAGAATTCCAAAATATTGGGCTCGTCGTCAACCAACAATATCTTAATTCCTTTTATCTTCTGCATAAGTTTGCTCCCTTTAGACTTATTTCCTAAATTTCTTTGCTGCTCCATCAAGAAAGTATAAATCCATAACGGCATATGTGCAACATCGGCTTCTGTCTTAGCCCAAGGGCTCGGACCCATAGTACATAAGTGAGAGTAGCCAGGCGAACTATACGCAAGTCGTGTTTTCTTTATTATTAAATATTGGGCTGAATTGATACTGAGGGAAAGCTGAAAGTAGGCTGAAAGATTCAATGACTGCTAAAAATCCAAAAAATATTCAGCATTTCTTCAGCGAACTATCAATTTCATCTCAGGTAAAGATTCTATACTGACTTCACAGCAAAACTAAACAATTGTTTAGCATGGATGTCTTAGTAAGATTTTTGACAGTATCACCAATATTTTAAACCCGGACATAATAAGTAAAGGAGAATGAAAATTGCAAACATTTAAGCTAAAAAAGAGTTTTTCCTATAGCTCTAGAACAGTCAAACTAAGAAAAAAACTAATCGCTCACGTTCAAAACGCTTTTGATATAAAGAAAATATTAACTTATCGCCAAACCAATAATCAATCCGTCCGTGACTACATTTATAATAGTATTCTTAAGCGATATTATCCAATTTTAATTAATGAAGTTAGAAATAAAAGTATATATGGGTATGAATTTGAAGATCTACTGCAGGAAGCTCGTCTGGTATTGTTTGAGCTTATTCATAAAAGTTATAAAGTTGAATCTAAAAATCCTTTTTGGTATTTCTTACGTATGTGTGTAAGGAGACAACTATATTCATTAATTAGTCAATCGAGAAACACTAAATCTATCTTATTAAATATGTCTTCTAGGTTTGAAGATACCCAAACTGACTCTGAGGGAGCAGTTCAAATGCATTATAAGATCATGCCCAAAGTTCAGAGTCACGAAAATCTTATTGTAGAAAAAATGTTTGCAACTTATGTAATTCAACAACTAAGATTAAATCTATCCGAAATTGAATTCAAGTCTTATTTCGAGAAAAATGTAAACGACTTGACTTATAAACAAATTACCCAGAAATACGGTTATGCTACGAAGGGAATAGATAATGCTATCAACCGAGTTAAAAGGAAGCTGCGCAATACTATGAGTCGGATTGAAAGTCAAGAAAGAGCTAGTTTATCTGCTTGATTTCTGAACTCACCAGAGGCTAATTAACTAATCGCAAAAACAACACAAAAATGAAAAACCCAGATGATTTTGACCCAGCTCAGACTAAAGTCAGGTTAACAAAAATCAAATAGAACAATACCATTTAGATCATTAGCCTTGCATAAAAAAATCTCAAGTTTGTCAACCACTGAATCTCTACGGAAACCGGAGAAAATCATAAAAAGATGCTAGAAAACCTGTAAATACGACAAAAAACTCCTTATAATTAGAGTTAGGGTAGTCCTTGCCCATAATCTCTAAAAATAAGGAGAACCAAAATGCAGGACAAGGATACCACAACATCCACATTTTTTCAATTGTTTAGACCTATTTTAAGTGAAGATCTTTGGGCTCATATCTACGAGAAGGTACCGGGGACTGACAAGTATGTTCGGAAACTCAAAACAGTACAACTTTTTGAACTATTAATCCACGCAGAAATGCAAACCTATCGCTCTTTGGACGAAATTCGTAATAGCCTTAATGATGACCAATTTAGCCAGTTGATTCACCTTGATTCGATTAGTGCTTCTACAATTTCACGTAGATTAAGGGAACTGCCTCTTGAAATTACTCAAATTCTTTTTAACTCAATCACCTCCCAGGTGGGTAGAGAAATCGGATTTAATTCGATTCGTCAAGAACTTGGCTGCTTGTATCTGATCGATTCCACAACAATTAGCCTTTGCCTCTCTCAATATTCATGGGCTGATTTCCGAAAAACTAAGGGCGGAGTTAAAGCACACCTTCGACTCAAATTTGACGGAGAATCTACCCCCGATAAGGTAATTATCACTCCAGCCCGACCAGCGGATAAAACTCAGATGGATCAGCTGGTTGTCGATGAAGAGGGTGCTCTTAATGTCTTTGACCGTGCTTATGTTGATTATAGGAGATTCGATACTTACTGTGGAAATGGGATTCGTTTTACGAGTCGCTTAAAGGAAAATGCCATTATTGAAGTCATTGAAGAGTTTCAAGTAAAACCAGGAAGTCACGTTAAAAAGGATCAAAAGGTCAGATTGGGCAAAGAAGGAACAACCAAAATGGCCCATGAAGTACGCTTAGTTATTGCCGAGGACTTGGAAGGTAACCCCATAAAGATTGTTACCAATGACTTCAACCTAAGTGCGGAGGAAATTAGTGATATTTACCGGTACCGTTGGAAGATAGAGCTATTTTTCAAATGGATTAAGCAGCATCTCCAGATCAAACACTTATTCAGTAAAAGTAAGCAAGGAGTAGAGAACCAGATTTTCATAGCTTTGATAACCTATTGTCTATTACAGCTAATCAAGCTAAAAACGGCATACACAGGAAATTTGCTTGCGATCAAACGATTAGTTCTCACCTGTCTTTACGAAACGTTTACGAACTTTGTAGGGAAGCTCTATCCTAAAGGAAAAAGGAAATCTAGAGGACGACGAGTAATAAACCATGCAAAGATCTTTGAAGAAACCGTTACGCAAGTCATGAGTAGAGAATACGAAGACCTATACTACAGCTGTGAAATCCTGTAACTGAATTATTTGTTAAAATGTGGAATAGGACTACCTTTTGGGTGAACGTGTCTTGTTGGTCAGTAAGGGGAAATTACATCTTACTGTATACACCATTTTAGGTAATATAAGTTTTCTGGCTAATTTCCATTTACTTCTAGACAACTGATTAGACATTTAATGCAAGGCTAATGAGTTCATTATCATCATCAAT
>JAJZSC010000449.1:0-2765 GCA_021849995.1 Bacillota bacterium
AGTGGCTGTAAATATTCATACTTCCATGAGCTGTTATCCCGTGGCATGTTGCTGCTTCCTGCCAGCTCAACCCTGCTGGGAATCCCTTTCCGTTCTAATGCCTTTCTAATTCGGTCGGCATAAGATTGTTTAATCAGCCACGCATTGAAATTCAGAACATTGTATTCCTGACCTTCAATGGTAAACACCGCTCTACTATTGCAAGGCAAATCATCTATAATGGGATCTCCATCAATTATGTCCTGAAAGTCCAATACTGTCCTGTATGGTATAGACGACAGGTTGAAAAACTCTTGGAGTTTGGCTGCCTGTTCCTCGCCTAAATTATAGGAAAATGTATTTTTATTTCTGGCATAAACCGCAAATAGCTGGCCAAAGCATGCTAGATAGACAGTATAGGGTTGTTTCTCAACCGGCTTGTTTTTCTGGACGGGATTAACCTTTTTCCTGGCGTTTACACCATAAAAGACAATACCTGCTTCAAGCTTTTTGCGATATTTGCAACCTTCATAGCCAGGATCGCCGGTATGAAGGCAATGTAATTTGTCGGAACACTCCAAATAATGAGAACAGCATCCAAAGCTCTCCATAACTCAGCCTTCAACTCCTTTTGGTTCATAATTCCCCATAAAAAAAGATCCAGGAATCTGTTTCCCGAACCTTCAAATTTTTATTATTCAATTCAATATATTAACCTTCTCTCAAAAAGTTGAACGCCTAAATTTTGCTATTGAAATACTCTTCAGATACCTGAAGCTGTTTTTTCAGTATCTCTCTCCACAAATGCCCTTTTATTTCACCACTACCTCTTGAAACCTTTGTGCGCCTCACATTGCCTTTATCATCTTTTTTTCGGTAATAATCATGATCTGTTTTTTTATAAAGCTCCCATCCTCACACTCACAAAAACGTTTTAACTCTCTCCAGCTTGGCATTTGATTATATTTTTTATCCCTTCTAAGTTGTTTTGCAATAAAACATTCATTATATAAGGCAAATGAGGCTTTCTGTTAGGAGCTGAATGCCAATACTCAAATTCCTTATAAAAATCCTCCGAATATTCCTGCAGGTCTCTCGCAAGCATATCCAAAGCTGCATCTTTATTTTCAGCATTTACAACTAAATCAAATTCATTTAGCGACAGTGTAACCGATCCATCTTCCTCAATATACGATAAAGCTGTGAATGTATATGGCTTTAGCAGCTCTTTGGTCATATCAATACTTGATGTAAATATATAATCCCTGGACCTCTTGATTATTTTAGGCTTTTCACGAATAACCGAGTCTATAAAAGCACCCCAATCTTTACGAACCTCCGTTGCATTAAGCGCAAACATTTCAAACATCCCCTTTCACACCTCCAATTATAGCACGCCACGTACGTTATGTACAGCCTGTACATAATTTATGCATGTGAAAGAAAAAATATTACAAATTTCTTTTCAGCTTTTTCTTTATGCTTCTTTTCTTAAATCATGTAAACAAAGCATTGGTTCAATTGCAATATCTTCGTCTATATCTGGCCAATGAACGCCTTCGTCTGATATAACATATTTTTCAATTTGTGTTTTACTTGCTTCAGCTAGCCTTTTATACTTTTTCAATGGTTCTCCAATTTTTCTTCCATCAGCAAGAACAAAATAGAAGTACTCGTTATCAAACTCTACACTCATAATTTTAGGTAACATATTATACCTCCTGAAATTTTAAATATTAAAGTGTTCGTTCCACATCAACTCAATCTGATCTCTATTCACAGCAACTTGATTTATTAACTCATTAAGTAATGGTATTGATATACCACGAACATCGACAACTTGTAATGTGTCCACGAAAATTTTACAATTGCCGCCATTTCCCTGTACATGTACATGAACTGGTTCTTTAATAGGTATTCCCTCATTTGAGTAAAAAAAGAATCTAAATCCTTTGTATGTAAATACTGTGGGCATAAAACTCCTTTCTCCCGGTTACAACCCGGTTAATTTAGTACCCTTGCATTCGTATTTCTTTACTTCACTTTTTTCAGGTATAATTTCTATAGCTTCCCGGCAATTATTTCGATAGTCCACTTGTGTTCAACTTGAACACAGGTATATATTGCAATTATATCACTAAATAGCAGGTCATAAAAATACTTAAGATCCTGACTTTTAATTGCTCTGGAAAATGTCAATCGGGTAAACTATCCCTGACTTTATTGTTATGTTCTTAGTTGCAGTTGTATCATTGGGTTTAATATAATTTATCGTTACCCCGTGAGCGCCTTTACTAGGAACAGAGATTACCTTCAGTTTGGAAGCTATATACGCTATATCGTCCTCACCGTTTAACATTGAATACGCCGGCATGGTATATGTAAAGGTCCTTGACTTCCATGCATCTATAGCAAAGCTTTCGTTATGTCTGCCATCTTTCCTGGTTCTTACTATTGCCGCGTCTTCCCCTGACGCCAGATTATATGTGATGTTGTTTGTTATTTGTCCGGTTTCCGTTGTATCCAATGAAACATTAGCCGTTGGCGGCGGGTCAGGATACTTTACAGGCACCGGCGGATCTCCTTCCCATACCGTATGGTAGGTTTGGTTCCAGTTATATGACACCGTCACAATATATTTTCTCGAATTCTCTACAAGTGTCTTCACATAATAGTTGTAGTCGAAGGGACTGTTCCAGTTCACCCCTGTATAGCTGCCCTTGTCTATATTGCCCATTTCAAACACTTCCCCATAGGTGTAGAACTGATCCTCCAGCTTTCTCAAT